>JAPUIL010000260.1 GCA_027297085.1 Verrucomicrobiota bacterium
GTATCTATATCGCTATCTGGACATATTATTGCAGCTTAGCCTATTGAATCCCCGACTCATCGTCGGGGTACACGATCCATTTGAGGTTCGTAAAGCTATTAAAACGAACTTGTCTCTCAATAAGATCTTGTCAATCACTCATGAAAATGTAATTTCCCAGTTCGGTTATGGAAATTATCTTAAGTCAGCGAACTCAAGACAGTCTGTAATGGATGTTTTTGGGCACTTGTGAGCCCTCAAGCTTCATCCTAGAGCGCTCTTACCTAAGGCTGACCAACCTACTTATCTCGGTCCAATATCTTGCGCAACTGCCGAGCTAGTCCCAGTGGCGTAAACGGCTTCTGTATGAAATCCACTCCCGCCGCTAAGACATCTCGGTGCAGTACAGCGTCATCAGGGTAACCGGAAGTGTAGAGCACCTTTGTTTCCGGATATAGTAGTCTCATCCGATCAGCAAGTTCTCTACCTCCCATTTTAGGCATTACCACATCGGTGAGCATCAAATGGATCACATCGTCAGAGTGCTCCTTGGCTGTCCTCAGGGCCTCATGCCCGTTTGCTGCCTCAAGCACCCTATAGCCAAACTCACGCAGTATATTGGCGGTAACGCCTCGAACCGATTCTTCATCCTCAACTATTAACACCGTTTCCAGACTACCTCGCACAGGGATTGAGGGATCCTGTGTGGGCAGATGGGCGGCTAATTCTTCGACTCGTGGAAGGTAAACAGTTACCGTAGTCCCCTCGCCGAGTCCAGTGTCAATGGTGATGTGACCTCTATTTTGAGTCACAATACCATAACATATTGAAAGCCCCAAGCCAGTCCCTTTGCCTACTTCTTTGGTCGTGAAGAAGGGATCGAAAGCTTGTGCTTTCGCTTCTTCGGTCATACCGATTCCAGTGTCCTTGATAGCTAGCCTTATGAACTCTCCTTCTGTCACCTCATGGTGTTGTTTAACATATCCTTCATCAAGGATAACGTTGGTCGTTTCAATATAGAGCTTGCCGCCGCCTTGCATGGCGTCGCGAGCATTGATAACCAGATTGATCAGCACTTGTTCAAATTGCCTAGGATCAATCTTGATCAATCCCAAATCAGACGCAAGTAGTATTACGAGTTCGATGTCTTCGTCAACGATGCGCCTCAGCATACTATCTATATTCGTTACAACATCATTAAGGTTGACCACCTTGGGATCGGTAACTTGTCGCCGAGAGAAGACCATCAATTGACGTGTGAGATCGGTTGCTCGTTCTGCCCCTCTCTCAATTTCTTGAAGATTGTTTATTATTCCATCGTCGGGTGAAACCTTCATCAAGGCCAATTGGGTATAGCCAATAATTGAGGTCAGCATATTGTTGAAGTCATGCGCAATTCCCCCTGCCAGCTGACCCACGGCTTCCATCTTTTGCATCTGAAGCATCTGCTCTTCAACTAGCTTTCGCTCTGCGTAAAGCTTTGAATTGGCAATGGTCCCGGCTATCTGCGCCGATACGAGCTCCGCAAGCTGTGCGTCACGTTCGTCGAATGCATTACGATGTGTGGATGTGAACAACAGCGCTCCTATAGCCTCACCTCTGTGCGATAGCGGCACACCCATGAAAGTGCGGATTCCGGCGAGGTACGGTGGAACGAGCCCGGGAATCCGAGAGCTGAGTGTTTTCTCGTCATCCATATTTATGACTGTTACTTGATTTCTTTCAAGAGTAAATCCGGTCCCTGAACCCTCGAGTGGAATTATCTCCCCTAGCTGTCTGCTCGGAACAATCAATTCAGATGTGTAAGCCACAATGAACCCGTTGCTGCCGTTGATCAGGCTGATAGAGGTGATATCGAATTCAATGAGCTTATGGGTTTGCTGAGCGAATTGCTGGTACACCTCATCAATATCAAGCGAGGAATTAATGATTCGGCCAATTTCCCCCAGCACCGTTCGCTCTTCAACTTCACGCTGTAGGTCCGCATAAAGCATCGAGTTGGCGACTGCACCGGCTATCTGAGCCCCGACGCTTTCGGCCATTTCAAGGTCTCGCTGAGTATAAGCGTTCGGACTCAGGGAACGTAAATGTAGCACCCCAATTATCTCATCCTTTGATATCAGCGGGATAGACAGAAAGGACCTGAATCCTGAATCAAAAAGCGGCAGCAGCCCTGGCATGGATTGTGCGATCTCGTGCCGGTCTTGCGAATGAATTAAAAGGCCTGTCCCAAGCTTTAATACTTCTCCCCCCTGAGTTCCCTCCAGAGGTACGACATCGTCCCGCCGACGCTGCGGCACATCTGTTCCCCAAATATATGGATGTGCTAGTGTCTGCTCTGTTTGGTCTATCAGGCCAATAATGATTCTATCGGCTGGAACTAGAGTCCGGACCTGCTCGGCAAACCGCTCGTAGACTTCGTCTATATCCAGCGATGAGCCTATGACACGGCCAATCTCGGCTAACGCTCTGCGCTCCTCTGCGTCCCTTCGCACGGCTTCTTCAGCTTCTTTGCGTTCCGTGACATCAGTGGCCACGATGCTTATCCCGTCTATTTCTCCGGAAGGGCTCCTGATTGCGGTCACGTCCTGTTTCCACCAGCGGCAGGTCCCATCCTCTCTATTGCTGCGTGCCTCGAAGGACTGTGAAACGCCTGTGCTGCAGACGTTTTTGAAGCACTCCATAGCAACGTCCATGTAGTCCGTAGGTACAATATCGTAGACGCTTGTGCCAATCAGTCCCTCTGGATTTTTTCGCCCAGATACTCTGTTGATATACAGGATTCTGCCTTCGCAATCCGCGTTGACAATAATATTGGGAATAGATTGAGCTATGTACTGCCAGTGGTCAGGTGTTTCTCTCTCGCCCCGATTGTCCCTTGCCACGGTTTCGTCCAGTTTTCCAGCCTGTGCTTTTAAGGTTTCGATCTCATCTTGAGTCTCTACTCGTTTCTCCATGAAACAGCCTTTTCAAAATAAGAGAGGAAGTATAGAAACTGACTCTTGTGGATGGTTTACTACTTCCCCACGCGCCGCTGAATCGTTTGAACAGAGTTTAGACCATGCGTCCGATATTATTCAACCCATATATGCTCGATAGAGTCCAGTGCTCTCACATTGCCTTAAGTCCGAATAATCCAGGTCATTCGGTTTAGCGCTATGGCTTGATAGATTTCCTCATTCTGGTACCAAGTTTGACAACTTCAGAGGGCGGTCATATAGTCTGCTATAACTCACGATATTGTGCCAATGAGAGCACTGGGTTCTAGATTGGTTATTTCAGCTTAGATTAAGGAGGCGATCATGAATGTTGTTTTTGGAACTGCTGACGGCGTATGGACTGTGCAAAACGATGTTCCAGAGCGCCTCGGGCTTAAGGGCAAGGATGTCTGCCACGTGACGACCCGCGAGGGCAGGATTCTGGCGACTGTGCCCAATGATGGACTGTATGAGTTGACCGAGAATGAAGTGAGGCGAATATGGGAAGGAGACGCACGATCTTGCGCCATCGGCCCCGACGGAAAGCTCTACGTGGGTACAGAGCCTGCTATGTTGTTTCGCAGTGATGACGAAGGGCGGACTTGGTTGCGACTGGATAGGATCGACGAGCTACCCACCCGCGAGCAGTGGTACTTTCCGCCTGCGCCCCACCAGCCTCATGTCCGATCTATAGACTTTCTTCCCGGTGCACCCGCGAGCGTGCTAGCGGGTGTAGAGGTGGGAGGCGTGCTTCTGTCTGACGACTACGGCGATACCTGGAAAGAGATGAACAACGGAGTTCACGTTGATGTGCATACTGTACGCCCCGATCCATCTCTAAGTGGCAGTCTAATTGCAGTCACTGGCGGAGGCATCTATGGTACTGATGACGGTGGCGATTCATGGGAGAAGAGGGAGGCGGGGGTGGATCAGGGTTATGCTGTGGGCGTGCATTTCAACCCCAATCGCGCAGGTGAGGTGCTTGTGGCAACGGGACAGCGTCCGCCCGGACTGAATGCGCAAGTATATCATTCTTTGGACGCGGGGAGACGATGGGAGAAGGTTTCAGATGAGAACCTGCCAACCGAGTATGGCAGAGTCCCCGTCCTGATATTCACCGAAGACTCTGCCTGGATGGCCACCGAGAAGGGACAGGTGTTCCGGGCGAACGATCCTCGCGGCAGCTGGTCGTTGGTGTGCGAGCTGCCTTCGAGCATTCACGCGGCATCAGCGGGTGGTAGCTCGTCTTCCATTGATTCCGGATTCAGAGGCTGAGACCAACTTCGTTCGTATGTCATTCGTGTGCAGTAAGTGTTCACCCCTCCAGTGTCAGGAGAGTTTGAATGCTTACTGCCTCTTTACGGGCCATTTTGACCCTCTCGACCTGAGGAATTTTCCAGAGCTGAACATTGCAAGCCAGATATTTATTGGCGAATGACGAGGCCCGAGAGAAAACGAAATTTGAATTGATGGCACAACAATTCGCAGACGGATTGTTGGATCGCATAGTCTGGCGATGAATCGAGTTGGTAGAAAGTCTGGCTAGACCACTATTCTGTCATAGTGTCGGGTTTGCTCCGAAAATAGCTTTCGATAGCCGTGTAAACATTCCCTGCGACCTTCTATTGCAGATTCACCAGAAGCTGTAAAACCGGCGTGTCTGCGATCGACACGGTTGCGAAAATTGGGAGCGTGTTTTCCCACACGGCCCGCCCTCGACGAGTATTCGCCACTGACAAACGAAACACCCCTATCACAACTGGTCCCGTTCTTATTTCGAATGCGTAGCCAGGTCGACTAGAGAGAAACCTTAAGCGACTTCAGACCTCTCAGGGCCGTGTTGATGTGTTGAAACTCGATTTCGTCGGTGGCCAGCCGAATATTTGGGAATCGTTCGATTAACGTGCCAATGGCTATTTGCCCTTCTAGCCGAGCAAGCACGGCTCCAAGACAGTAATGAGTTCCGTGAGCGAACGCCATATGCCAGTTCATTTCGCGCGAGATGTCAAGGACATCGGGATTTTCAAACTGTTCGGGATCGCGATTTACAGCGCCGTAGCACATCATAATGCGCTGACCTTCTCTTATTGATTTGCCATTGATTTCGAAATCTTCCAGAGCAATTCGAGTAAAGTTCTGAGTTGGGCTGTAGTACCTCAAAAGCTCTTCGACGGCTGAACCGATCAGGTCTGGATTTTCGCGAAGCAAAGCCAACTGGTCGGGGTGCTTGAGCAATGCAAGCGTTCCGTTGCCGGTCAGGTTCGCGGTCGTTTCGTGGCCCGCGATCAAAAGATTCACGCAGTTCGCGAACAACTCTTCGGAGGTCAGCTTATCGCCTTCATCCTCCGCGGGAACCAATGCGCTCATCAGATTCTCCTCCGGATTGGCTCGGAGGCGTTCCACAATAGGCCGGAAGAAATCGGAGAGTGCGGCTAAACTCTCCTGCGCCTGGTCTAGGGTATCTGGTTGGGCGTTGAGTCCCTCGACAATGTCATCAGACCACCTTTGGAAATCGGCCTGATCTTCCGAAGGCACCCCCAGCATTTCTGAGATGACCGTCGATGGTAGAGGGAGCGCGAAATCTGCGATTAAGTCTATTTCACCCCGGTTTTGAGCCGAGTCTAGCAGCTCTTTGACGATGTGCTCAACCCTCAGCCCCAGGTTTTCGATAACACGAGGAGTAAACGCTTTATTGACCAGTCCGCGCAGGCGAGTGTGGTCGGGCGGATCTGCGAACAGCATCCACGATGACATGGCGTTAATGAATGGCGCGTACTGACTTCTCTGCTCGTCAGTCAGCCCGCTCATGATGGCGGGAATCCTGGCAGAAGAGATTCGGTCGCCCCGTAGTACCTCGAACAGGTCGGCATATCGGGTCAGGTACCATGTCTGCTGAGGCTCGACCCAATGGACCGGATCATTTTCGCGCAGCAGTCTGAAGAATTTGTAAGGGTCAGCGACGTAATCGGGATCCTGAAAGTGGGGCAATGCTAAGGTCTGGCCCTCGTGTGAAGTTGCCATATCAGACTCCTTGGCGCGGGTTTCAACTGAACCATACCGATATTTCCCAGATGGAATCCAGCCCTTTCATAAACATAACACACTGGAATGGCCCAACTGTACAATCGCTCCGTGATGTTGTCAATTGCCATTTACAATGCTCACTATGGCCTCATAGAGACCGTCTGAATGAACTGAAATTTGCCTGACTTAAGACTTTGTGAAATAAAATTAAGTTTGACGTAAAAACCGGCACTCGGAATGTGATCCTTCATACACAGTAAGCTTTTCGTGGCGCAGGCGATGAAAGCACCAGCTGTCTACGCAATCCCCGCACCGTTAAAAGTTATTGCAGCCGATTGATCTAGCGCCTAGGAGAAGCGTCATCGTAGCCTTTCGTCATCAAGGAATCGCGGTCCTTCTTCGGTCCATCCAAATTCGGTCTGATACCAACAGTCGGCATCACAAAGAATGAATCGATTCACGTCGCGGACTGATCTGATCCACAGGTCATTCCTGTAGAGGCTTAGTGAATATCAGAAATGAGACCCTCTATCTGATCTTGGCCCTTCGAGAAACCAGGTTTCCATCTCACCCTTGCCCTTGACATCCACAATGCCTCTGGGTACACACAGAAAATCTCCCTTGATGATTTCGTAAGTCTCCCGAGTAATCTGGATTTTGCCCGGAATACCATGCGACTCCATGCGGCTGGCAGTGTTAACCGCGTCTCCCCATATGTCATAATGGAACTTCTTTTGCCCAATTACACCGGCTACCACTGGGCCAGTGTTCATGCCAATTCGGAACTGAATTGGCGTTCTTCCGTCAGATGGACGTGCGTAAATGTACGCGTTCATTTCAAGTGCCATATTTGCTAGCGCGACCGCGTGGTCAATCCTAGAGCGTGGCACTCCTGAAGCGACCATGTAGTTATCACCAATTGTTCTAATCTTCTCCAGGCCATATTTATCTACAAGCGTGTCGAAATACGAAAAAACTTCATTCAGAAGATTGACCATTGACTCAGGTTCGAGTTCTATTGTTAGACGGGTGGATCCTACTACGTCGGCGAAGAGAACACTTACGGCGCCAAAATGTTCTGCGAATATACGTTTGTTGTCCTTTAGGCGCTCTGCAATCTCTGCGGGCAGCACATTCAGCAACAGCCGCTCGGACTTGTCTTGTTCTAGCTTTAGCTGAGAAGAAAAGTAGTGAAGCATTCCAAAAGCTATCAAAGGGACGACTCCTAGATTCATGACGAAATAGGTATTTACTACAGCCGATGGAAGATTATTGGGGGGCCTTTCTACGAATTCCAATCCTCCGCTAAGAACCAGCAGGCCCGAGTACGCGAGAACCCACCCCACTGCCTGCTTACGATCCGCTAACATCAATGCCCCGAGCGGGCTTAATAACGCCCACAGAATCACACCGCTCCCTTGCACAAATCCACCTAACGCCACCATCAGCATGAATGGGAGGACAAGGATCAGCAGAAGTTGACTAAAGCGGAATAGGTAATAGCGTTTCGAAAATGCGAAATAGACAATGCTTAGCATCGAAAAAAGGGCGTAAAGAATCGGGATTGAGGCTGCTATCGGTTCATTAAAAGTCAGATAAAAAATGCCCCAGATCAAGGCTGCCACGGTTATCATCGAGGACATGCCTAGCAGCAGGTTCTTTTGGAGACGGAAGTCGCGGGCATCATCATGAGATGACCCTATCCTATCAACTACTCCGAGACCTTGGCGGAACAGTCTCTGCGCTGAACTTCTGATCATGTCTATCTCCTTCGTTGAGTCTGGAAAGCCAGTCAAACAGTTTA
>JAPUIL010000261.1 GCA_027297085.1 Verrucomicrobiota bacterium
AATCCGATGCATTGCAGGAGGTAGCTTGCTGCCGATAGACCGGTCGTCGAAGAGATTAGCAATACCCCGCACCTTTATTTACACCCCCTTCTGCCGAAGAGACTGGAAGAAATCCATAATCGGGAGACAGTTTCATCCATGAAGCGAAGCGATCTTGAAAAAACTCAAGGTTCGATATCGAGGGAGCCGACATGACTGGCATAGAATCCAAAGGTGTTTATCTTCGACCACGCAGAATTTCGTGAAACGAACCATTAAACATCCACTTCATTGAAATAGACCGTATTTGAAACAGGGAAATTTATTCCGTGAGTGGGATTTATGAAATCCTTAATACCGCTGTTCCTTTGACGTATCCACGCTTTAGATCCATAAGCGCCTGGTTGGCAGCTTCCAGAGGATAAGCCTTGGTGGTTGTTTTTATCGGTATTTCCGCAGCGATGGGTAAAAAGGCTTCGATATCGTGACGGGTGATATTGGCTACGGTTTTTATTTCACGCTCCATCCAGAGGTGGTGGTGATAGCTGAGTTTCAGCAGTTCGGATTTGTCCCTATCCTCTTTACGAATGGCGTTAACAACGAGTCTGCCACCGGGACGAAGATTAGCCATACTTTGCACAACCGGTCGCCAGGCAGGCGTCGTATCTCTTATCCCATGCAGCTTCTTGGGAGACGGATCGTCTACAGAGCCGGTCCAACAAGCACCCAATTCTTTTGCAAAACTCCGGGTGGCGGAATGCCGGGCAAATACATAAACTTCCGTCTGCGGATATAAATGAGACACCAGCTGAATAACGATATGAGCTGATCCTCCAAACCCCATGAGTCCGAGGCGATCACCATCCTTCAGATTGCATAGTCGAAGTGCCCTGTATCCAATCGCACCCCCGCACAGGAGAGGCGCCGCGGCCTCATCGCTGAATACATCGGGGATGGGATAGGCATAGTTCTCCCCAATCGTCATATATTCCGCATAACCCCCGTTAACATCGCATCCGGTAGCCCGAAAATATTCGCTTAGATTCTCATCCTCTTCTCCCGTCGAATCGTGTATCCAGCCTGCCCCTACGCGATTACCAATGGCATGCCTGGTGACTTTCGTGCCTCTCCCAATCACGCGCCCAACCACCTGGTGCCCCAATACGATCGGCATTTTGGGCGGCAGCACACGTCCTTCGATCTCGTCCAACTCCGTATGGCAAACCCCACAGGTGGAAACTTGAATCAGAATTTCATCATTACTGGGAGTCGGCTTCGGCAAGTCCACCTGACTCAAGGGGTTTTCGGTCTCCTCCAAAGAGACAACTCTAGGCAAGATCATCGCTTTCATTCCGGAATGATTCAAACGTAGTGACAAATGAGCAATGTGTCCAATTCAATAAGTGGTGGACCGAAGAAAAAGGAAAGACCAACAACAAGGGCGGTTTTACTACCTTAACATTTCTCGGCGAATATGACGTCTCTGTTTCCCTCAAAGGAAAATCGACCGAGACTTCTTTTACGCTGACTAAAGCTGGCGGGGCCTGCGTGATCCGCTTGGAAAGTGAACTCCGCTTCTCGATCAGGTGTCTCGGAAAATTGATACGCCCTGTCTGTGGATTGAACCAACGGGCACGGAACGTTGAGCATTCGCCAGGGCTCAAAACAGTGAATATCGGGGATGATCAGGTTATAAGAACCCCCATAGTTTAACGCGCAATTGAGACACCGTAAGGTAGATTTGATTGCTGATATTGATTGACAATTAGTAACTAGTGTTACTACATTTGCGCTACATTTTCCCATGGCGGTAAAATCGGATTCAAATATCAACGATGGACCAGAAGCACTCGGTTTCTACCTGAGTCGTGCTCAAATCGTCTTTCGTTCTCTACTCAAGAACGCCCTAGTCGAATCCGGCCTGGACAGTTTCATAAAGCCAGGAATGGGAAACCTGCTGTTCGCTTTATACGAGCATGATGGCCAAACGAAGACAGAGCTGGCCTCATGTCTTCTCCTTTCTAAGATGACAATTACTAGACTCGTTCGCCAGGTCGAAAGTCATGGACTTGTCATAACCGTTCGAGACGAGAGAGACGGCAGAGCCAACCGCGTCAATCTAACACCGCTCGCCAAGAGTCTCGAAACAAAGTATCGCCGCGTCGGGAGAAACTTGGAGGCACGAATAGCAAGCCAATTTACCCCTCGTCAGCTAAATCAGTTTCGCGGCTACCTCAAAACCCTGCTCATGACGTTAGAAGACGAAACTTCAAATTCGTTATGTTAATACAAGGAGATCATTACAATCAAAACGCACTAATACTCAGCGCAATTTGGTTTTTAATTGAGCAAAAAATAAAGAGACCACAGTGAAATTTAAATCACGAGACAGAAGTAGCCACCCCCCATACATTCTTCCGCCGTATAAATCCAGCCTCACCCGCGGACCCAAGACTGAGCCGATAATAGTACCACAGTCCCTCACGGAGTTGACGGGTCCGGCCTACGATGAATCCATAGTAGGTGAACTCGACCACGACCTGACAAGAAACGGGCAAACCAACGGCGAACCCATAGGCGAACGTTTGATAATCACAGGGCGAATATTGGACGAAAACGGAGACGCGGCCGCCAATACACTCGTAGAGATATGGCAAGCGAATGCGGCCGGAAGGTACGTTCACACAAACGACCAGCATGACGCGCCGCTCGATCCGAATTTTCTTGGAGCCGGACGCGCGCTTACCGACGACGAAGGTTGGTATAAGTTCACTACCATTCGCCCTGGCGCCTATCCTTGGGGCAATCACTATAACGCCTGGCGGCCAACCCATATCCACTTCTCCTTGCTAGGCCCCAACATCATGACGCGACTGATCACCCAAATGTACTTCGAAGGCGATCCACTCATCCCCTTCGACCCTATCTTCGCGGGTTCTCCTGCAGGCGCAAAAGATCGGCTTGTCGCGAAATTCTCTCTCGAATTGACTGAACCTGGATTTGCGTTGGCCTACCGATTCGATATTGTGCTCCGCGGTCCAGAGGCCACGCCCTTTGAAGCCTGATGCCCAAATCCTTCAAGCAAACACCTTCTCAAACGGTCGGACCGTTTTTCGCCTACGGACTGACGCCTCGGCAATATGGATACAACTTTGGCGAAATCGCCTCATCCCAACTCACCAAGTCTGACACAAAAGGTGAGCGCATTTCTATAATCGGCAAGCTATACGACGGCACGGGTACACCCATGGCAAACGCGGTGATCGAAATCTGGCAGGCAGATAGCGAAGGCAACTATGCCCCACTCTATACCAAAGATAAATTTTTCGGCTACGGACGCGTTGGCACCGGAACGGATCCAGAGAATCGCTTCGTCATTGAAACCATCAAGCCAGGAAGAGTAGACGACCAGCAAGCGCCTCATATCGCGCTGATCATCATGTCAAGAGGCATCATGCAGCACGTGTACACACGGTTGTACTTCTCGGACGAAGCCGAAGCGAACGCGAAGGATCCCGTCCTAAACGCACTGCCCGCAGAGAGAAAAACCACCCTAATAGCTGAGCGAAAACAAAACGAAGACCGCACCGAATACCACTTCGACATCTATATGCAGGGAGAAAACGAAACCGTTTTTCTCGAATTCTAACGAACTCCACCGGCGTATGAACCAAAAAACCAAAGTCGGCATCATCGGCTCCGGGCCTTCTGGGCTCCTCCTGTCGCAATTGCTCTATGTCAACGGTATCGAATCCATAGTTGTGGAAAAACGCACTCGGGCGCACGTAGAGGGGCGCATTCGGGCGGGCATTCTCGAGCAAGGGATGGTAGACTTGCTAGAGGCAGCACAAGTGGCGGATCGCCTGCGCAAAGAGGCCCTTATCCACGGTGGCATCGCCCTTCAATTCGAAGGCAATGCCCATCGAATCGACATGGAAAAATTGACTGGAGGAAAAGTCGTCACAGTTTATGGGCAAAACGAATTGACCAAAGACCTCATGGATGCTCACGAAGAGCGAGGGCAGAGCCCTGTTTACCAGGCCCTGGATGTCCAAATAAGTGGCATCGAAGTGGACCGCCCAACCCTGACCTACACAAAGAACGGCGAGGCATTTCGCGTAGAATGCGACTACGTAATTGGATGCGACGGCTACCATGGCGTATCCAGATCCTACATACCTTCAACGATTCTAAAGACTTACCAAAAAATCTACCCTTTCGGATGGCTGGGCGTGCTTGCCGACGTTCCTCCAGTTTCCGATGAACTGATTTACAATAACCACGTGGACGGCTTCGCTCTGGCAAGCCAGAGATCCAAAACAAGAAGCCGGTACTACATCCAGTGCGATTTAGACGAAGACATAAAGGAGTGGCCTGATGACAGATTCTGGAGCGAACTAGTGCATCGATTCGGAGAGGAAGTTGGAAGCCAGATCATCACCGGACCCTCCATCGAAAAAAGCATAGCTCCACTGCGAAGTTTCGTCGCCGAGCCTATGCGCTACAAATCGCTTTTTCTAGCTGGAGACTCTGCACATATTGTACCGCCAGCCGGAGCGAAGGGGCTGAATCTAGCGGCCTCTGACATCAAGTACTTGTCCGATGCTCTCATCAGGCGCTATAAGACCGGGAAAGTCGACCTTCTGGAAAGCTACTCGGATAAAGCCCTGAGCAGAGTCTGGAAATCAATTCGCTTTTCCTGGTGGTTCACTTCTCTCACTCACCGTTTCCCCGAACATGAAAAAGGCGACTTGGGCCACAAGTTACAAATTGCCGAGCTCGACTACATCGTGAACTCGAAAGCGGCCTCCACTAGCTTTGCAGAGAATTACGTCGGCCTACCCTACTAGCACCTCATTGAATAAATAAAGTCGCATATTTTGGCATTCCAAGAATATGACCTGAAGTCACAGTGATCGTAGTTCCAAAACGATTAGCTCACGCGAAGGCGCGAAGAACGCTAAGGATGTTTATGGTGATCGCTTAGCGCCTCAGTGTGAGTCAATGGCGTATCAAAATGTAGGAGTAGCTTAACCCATCCTTGACCAGTTGAGCTGCTTACGCGGGGGTAATTACAGGAACGATTTTTATGAGAGAAAATTCCCAAGGGACTCGCTCATAATTCACCGAGCTCCTTGAGGATGTTTGTAGCGAGTTGAAAAGCGTGATTGGCAGCCGGCAAACCGCAGTAAACAGCTGAATGAAGAATTACCTCCTTTATCTCTTCCACGGTGACCCCATTATTAATGGCGGCCCTGATATGAATCTCAAATTCTCCATCGTGGCCACGGGCAATCATCATAGAAAGCGTCAGTAGACTGCGCGTCCGACGATCAAGGCCAGGTCGATCCCAGATTTCGCCCCAGGCATACCGTGTTATCAAATCCTGAAAGAACTCATTGAAATCGGTGGTTCCTTCAATGGCTTTATTTACATGAGTATCGCCTAAAACGCTTCGTCGATTTTCCATGCCGCGTTCGTGAATCTCGCTCTTCGTTTCGTTTTTTTTCATATGCTGTTCCTTTCCAGAAATTCGCCAAGCACTGCGCCAGATGAAGCCTTCGATTGGCCCTGACCACGGTTATCATATCGAAGGATACGAAAACGATCTTTGAACGCGGCAGCTTGTCCATCCCACATACCAAGGATTGTCCCTAACGAATTCGAAAAAACAAGAACCGGATCAGAAACTTTTCCTTCAAGCTCGTAGTAGAGTATAGCTCCGTCGCTCATGGTTACGGCAGGCATGACTACTTGAATTCCTCTCCTTCCAAAAGTCTATCAATCATGGCACCTGCTGAGCCGAGTGCCTCCCGAGGATCGAACACCCGATTCAGCTCAACCTCAGTCAGACAAGCAGTGACCGTGGAATCCTCACTTGCCATCAACGCCAGATTCTTACCCGACACAACGACTTCTTCCGCCAATCGCTCAACTAGTTCATGAGCCTCGGAACGCCCCAAATTTGGAATCAGCGCAGAGGCCAAAGCTTCCGAAAAAGTAAGTCCATTGGTCGCTTCGAGATTCGCCCGCATAGCCTCGACGTTAACTTCCAGGCCTTCCGAAACTACCACCATAGCGGAAGTGGCTCCGGCAGCGGCTTGGAAAATTTCGGGAAACGTCGCCCACTCGGCCTGCCAACCACCCAGACCTCGCTCATGCTCCTGCATCATGCCTGACAAAAGAGAGGAAAGAAGCCCAGGCGTCCGATTCGCCGCCGCAAGAATATTCATGCAACCAACAGGATTGCGTTTGTGAGGCATAGCAGATGAGCCCCCTCGCCCCTTGCCAGCTGGTTCCGCCAATTCCCCAATTTCCGGCTGCATATTCAAAGAAATATCGCGAGCAATCTTTCCTAAGCTGCCTACAAGAATAGCCACTGAACTCGCTAGCTCTACCACACGATCCCGATGAGAATGCCAAGGTGCCTCGGGGAGCGGTAGTTCAAGCTCCGCGGCCAGAGCTTCCGCCACGGCAAGGCCATGGTCTCCAAGAGAAGAAAGTGTTCCCACCGCTCCTCCAAACTGCAAGAAGAGCCCCTTCCGAGCGGCCGTCTCCAAACGCTGCCGGCCCCGCCTTACCGCAGCAAACCAGCCAGCGGCCTTCAAGCCAAATACTATGGGAGGTCCAGGCTGTAGTAAGGTGCGGCCTAGAAGTAATGTCGAAGCATGTTCGCGGGCCAGTTCAGCAAAGGCCTGCTCGATTCGCCGAACATCTTTTTCCAGCAATGAAACGGCTGGCCTTAACTGCAAAACCAGACCGGTATCTATAACATCCTGGCTCGTCGCTCCCATATGTATGTAGCGGGCTGCTTCCACGGAAACTTTACGCGTTTGAGCGATCAATTCCTGTAACAGAGGAATCGCGAGGTTTCCGGCACTTGCCGCTCGAGATGAAAGAGCAAGCGTATCGAACACGCCTTCGGCGCAGACCTTGACAATCGTCGAAGCCGCTTCAGCAGGAATCAGCCCGATCTTAGCCTCAGCCCGCGCTAAGGCAGCTTCAAAGTTGAGCATGCTCCGAAGTCGCTCATCGGGAGAGAAAAGCTCCATCATAGAATCATTAGAAAACATAGGGCTGGCAGATCGCCATAGTGAAATATTTGCATTTAATGTAGTAATTTATCGAGTTTATACGTCCTCAAGCAAGACAGCGATTCCTTGCCCGCCGCCGATACACATGATTGCGACAGATCGCTTGGAACCGCGTAATGGGCAATACGCTTAGAAGCCTTGCAACACAGATTTTCCGGACCATCTTCAATACACTGATAAATTTTCATAGTCATTGGGGGTCTTAAATGGTTACGGCAGGAGTCCCACCAATGGAGCTACGTACATCATGAGTACGG
>JAPUIL010000262.1 GCA_027297085.1 Verrucomicrobiota bacterium
CCGCAGCGCCTGTGGAGCCTGTAACGGAACTGAGGGAAACGCAAGTTGGAAGCGGTGGTCCTGACCAGTGATGTGCCACGCGTTTTCCACGACTCCGTCGGGATCCACAGGCGGGTCGCCGTTGACCTCCGAGGATTGGAGTCTCGGGTCCCATCGGCGGTGCGAGGTCGAGACCGTCGATTCTCGATTTTCACACGTCGTAACCACGGTTGAAAAGGAGAACTTGTGAATCACATGAACATGAAGTTGAAACTGTTACTCGTGGTGGCACTCTTGATCGTGGCTAACCAGCTACAGGCTGCACAAGACAAGCCGAATATTCTGGTCATCATGAGCGATGACGTGGGCATCACGAACATCAGTGCCTACAGCCGAGGGCTTGTGGGTTACCAGACACCCAACATCGACCGAATTGCCAATGAGGGCGTGCTGTTCACAGACTACTACGGCGAACAGAGCTGTACGGCGGGCCGTTCCGCCTTCATCACCGGCCAGAGCCCATTGCGTACCGGGCTCACCAAGGTGGGTATGCCCGGCTCTCCCATAGGCCTCAGCGTAAAGGATCCCACCCTCGCCGAGCTACTCAAACCCATGGGTTACATGACCGGTCAGTTTGGTAAAAATCACCTGGGTGACCGCAATGAGTTTTTACCCACCCTGCACGGCTTTGACGAGTTTTATGGAAACCTCTACCACCTCAACGCTGAGGAAGAGCCGGAACATGCGGACTATCCCAAGGATCCCAAATTCCGCAGCAGGTTTGGCCCACGCGGCGTGCTGGATTGCGTCGCCACAACAAAGGCAAGCAATGTAAAGGACCCACGCTTTGGCCCTATGGGCAAGCAAAAGTGCACAGATACAGGCCCGCTCACCCGCAAGCGCATGGAGACAGCGGACGAAGAGTTCCTGAACAAGACGGTCGATTTCATTAAGCGTGCTCATAAAGCACGCAAACCTTTTTTAGCTTGGATCAACACCTCACGCATGCATTTCTATACCCACCTCAAACCTGAGAGTAAAGGCAGGACGGGGCTCGGAATTTATGCCGATGGCATGGTGGAGCACGATGGCCATGTCGGCGAATTGCTCGACTTGCTGGACGACCTCAAGATCACCGACAACACCATTGTCATCTACACCTCTGATAACGGACCCCATTACAACGAGTGGCCCGATGGTGGCATCTCCCCTTTCCGTGGGGAGAAGAATACCAACTGGGAGGGCGGCTACCGTGTGCCCGGTATGGTGCGCTGGCCCGGCAAGTTCAAGGCTGGATCGATCTCTAACGGAATCGTGTCTCATCTGGACTGGGTGCCGACACTGATGGCCGCAGTTGGCGAGCCGAATATCAAGAAACAACTCATGAAGGGTCATAAGGCCGGCAGCAAGAAGTACAGGGTGCACCTGGATGGCTATAACCTGATCCCGCATCTCACCGGAAAAGAGAAAAAGAGTCCGCGCCGCGAGTTTTTCTATTTCAACGATGACGGTGTGCTGGTCGGACTGCGCTACGATCAGTGGAAGCTTGTGTTCGCAGAGCAGCGTGCCGCCCGCTTTGATGTCTGGCGAGATCCTTTCGTGATGCTGCGCGCTCCCAAGTTCTTCAACCTGCGCTCGGATCCCTTTGAGCGCGCTGACACCGATTCGAACAGTTACAACCATTGGTGGGTTAAGCGCGTCTTCCTGCTGGCTCCTGCACAGCAGTTCGTGGGCAAATTCCTTACGACCTTCAAGAAGTTTCCACCACGCCAGACGCCGGCTAAGTTTAATCTGGATGACGTGATGAAGACGCTTACTGAATCATCGGGTAACAATTAACCCCGATCCGAAATTCTTTGGCTGCGAATGTGTCAGAAATGTACGTCAGAGGCCGCTCCAAGCCCCGATCCGACAGACGTTCTTCCCTAAGCGTGTTGGATCGGGGCAAGCAGCAAGGTTGCCGATTTAGCCCCGATCCGACAACACGTTTGCTCATTTCGGGTCGAGGTTAAGTTTCCGCGAATGCGAGGAAAGCGGGTACCTAATGAGGAGGACACCTGAGCATCGGGCGCCCTCCTTTCTTGTCCCCAACGGTCTGAGCTCAGTGACAACTCATCGCGAGGGATAAAGAGCGATGCAAAGGAAACAGTATGTCTTGACCGCTTTCGTTCTTATCGCGATCCTGGCTGTCTCGACCTCGATACGTGCTGCCGCCAGTACGACCCCGAAACTGGTACTCCAGATCACCGTGGACCAGCTCCGCGGGGATGCGTTGATGCGATTTGGAGACCGCTTCGGAACTGGCGGGTTTCGTTATCTGCTCGACAACGGGACTCATTTCAACAACGCCCACTACCGGCATGCCAATACCGAGACCGCACCGGGCCATGCCACGCTCGTGACGGGCGCCGACCCGTCGCGCCACGGCATCATCGCCAATGACTGGATCGATCAGAATACCGGCGCCTTCGTGTACAACACCGAGGATGATCGCCACCACATCATCGGCCGCAAGCCTCGACCGCACCAGGGAGTCTCGCCGCGCAATTTGCTCTCCTCCACGATCGGCGATGAACTGGTCGTGCACACGGGTGGCAAATCAAGGGTATTCAGCGTATCAGTAAAAGACCGTGGAGCCATACTTCCGGCCGGGCATGCAGGCAAGGCATTCTGGTTCTCTAGGAGCAGCGGCCAGTTCGTTACCAGTACCTACTACTACAAAGATTATCCGGAGTGGGTGAAGAAATGGAACGCAGTCAAACCGGCCGACGGTTATAAAGGAACAACCTGGAATTTACTTCATGATCGTTCCACGTATGTCGCCAAAGATATTGATGATCGACCTTACGAAGGGGCGTTTGCGGAATTAGGTCGAACCTTTCCGCATGCCCTGGGAGACGGAAGTGCAAAACATTTCTATTTGTTGCTTGTATTAACGCCTATCGGTGATGAGCTGACATTGGATTTTGCCAAAGCGCTCATCGAGCACGAAAAAGTAGCCCAAGGAAGCGCTACGGATATTCTGGCCATTAGTTTTTCATCGACGGATTATATTGGTCATCTTTTTGGGCCTTCCAGTTTGGAAACAGAAGATAACATCCTTCGCCTAGACAGGGTGCTTGCGGATCTTTTTAGTCATGTGGACGAAACAATCGGCCTCGATAAAACATTGATAGTGCTTTCAGCCGATCATGGCGCGCCTGAAGCCCCTGAGTACATGGCAGAACATGGTATGGAGACAGGCCGGTTTCCGTTTGATTGGTTTAAGAAAAGCGGTCCTTTAGCGGATGCGCTTAAGAAACGATTCGGGCGGGATGACCTGATCGCCAGCCACAGCCATCCGTATCTCTATCTCAATCTCGACGCGATACGAGAAGGAAAGCTTGCTATCGAAGAAGTGGAACGCTTTGTTGCCTTAGAAATGATGAAAGTACCTGGAATTGCTTATGCGATGACACGCAGTGATTTACTTGCCGGGCGAATAACGGAATCTCCTCTCCAGAACCAAATCCGGCGCAGTTTTCATCCTAAGCGTTCCGGCAACATCCATTTGGTGCCAGAACATTATTGGTTTTTACACTCCACCGAAGAAGCAGGGAAAATGGGCATCGACAAAATCGCGGCAATCCATGGTTCGCCATGGACGTACGATACATATGTACCGATTGTCTTTGCCGGTAACGGCGTTCCTGCTCAGGCAATCAGTCGGCCGGTGGGCCCGCAGGATATAGCCGCGACCATCGCAGCGTATTTGGAAATCAAACCACCATCCGGGTCAGTCGGAACACCGTTGGTGGAGGTTTTGAGATAGAGTGAGTAATTAGTATCCAGCGATGAGATTATAGCTTTCGGTAAACAGTGATCAGTAGTTAGTGTATGGTAATCTGGGTAATGATTGCTCATTAGTATTCACTGTAACCCACATATAACTGACAACGGACAAAAAAATGTCTGTAGAGAAACCATTCTGGGTAATTTTACCCAACACTACTGGCCAATTGTCACCGAACACATTTCACCGATCATGAACCCTTTTAATCAGGGAGGAGAAAAGATGATGAACACACGCTGGTTCCTTTGTTTGTGTATTTTGGTAGGAGGCCTTTTGGTTGGATGCTCAAACCCGCAGAAACGCTCGGCCGCGGCCCAAGCGGTCATTGATGAACAAAAGGCCGAAATTATGAAAGACTATCGGGCCTGTCTGAAAAAATACGAGAAACCGGAGGAACATGAGGTGTGCGAGCGATATAAGGGAATCATCGATGCATTTTGATAGGTCTTTTTGTCGGAAGGGATGTTTCCCATTTCCGGTATTGTCAACTTAAGCCAGATTTGGCTGATTGGACGTGTGGAGCGCACAGCGTATTCCCTGATAAATAAATGGATTATCTCCAGGCGAATTGTGTGTTCAAGGTGGAATTTTCGTTAAGTTGACAATACCGGGGGGACACATGAAAAAGATCTACACGTTCGTTTTGGTCGGTGCCCTCGTGGTGCCCGCAGTCGGGTGGGCCGGGTCCGACGTCTATGTCTATCCCGTAAAAAGTCCGTATGTGGCTACGGTCGTCGGGACGCCCATCCGCTACAAGGCTGAGCTGCCCGAGAAG
>JAPUIL010000263.1 GCA_027297085.1 Verrucomicrobiota bacterium
TGGGAGAAGCTTTTATTGCCGAGATTAAATTTCAATTACCATATCTATCATCACTACTACCCAGGCGTTTCATTCACCAAACTGCCCAAGGTGCCCGCGTTGTTTCAAAAGGAGGGATTGGTAGAGGAAGAAAACTTATTCCACGGTTACTATGCCTATTTCCGTCATTTGCTTGATAGAAAATAAGGATGCATGAGGCCTTGGATGGTAGCTGAAAATCGAAGAGTAAAAAAAGCCTTCGCCTGATTGGCCTGGAATAATGAGGGTGGATGACCGAGTTCGGGCGGCGGGTTTTTGATTGCCCACTTTTTCTGCCTCGCAGGGACGAATGGAGCCTGTTTTAGTGAAAAGGAGATTTTAACATGAAACTGAAAGATAAAGTAGCAATCATCACAGGAGCCGGGTCGGGTATCGGTCGGGCAACTGTCCAGAAATTCATCGAGGAAGGCGCCTCCATAGTCGCCTGCGATATCAATCCGAATGCTCTGGAAACCTTGGCGAGCGAACAGCCTGAAATAGAGACCTCCTGCGGAGACGTGTGCAGTCGATCTGATACAGAGCGCATCGTGCAGACAGCGGTCGAACGTTTCGGTCGACTCGATATCCTGGTCAACTCAGCGGGCATTACCGCGCGAAATGTAGACTCGGAAGCTGATTTTGAAGCACGCTGGGATGCAGTCATGCAGGTTAATACCAAGGGCACCATGTTAATGTCCCACGCCGCTGTCGAAGTCATGCGGAGTAACGGTAGCGGGGCCATAATAAATATCGGTTCTATTATGGGCCTGGTTGGTTACTCCAAGTCTTTGCCCTTCTCTGATGGCTTCAACCCCTACCCGGCCAGCAAAGGGGCGGTGGCGCAATTGACAAGAGACATGGGTGTCCGGCTCGCAGGTGAAGGTATTCGGATAAACGCGGTATGCCCCGGCTTTGTCTACACCGCCTTGACCGAAAACGTAACCGGCAACCCGGAAGTCCACGAAACCATGCGCAATCTGCACCCGATGGGCCGTATGGGACAGGCGGAAGAAATAGCCAATGTGGTCTCGTTTTTAGCCTCCGACGAAGCCTCGTTTGTGGCCGCCGCAATTTGGCCGGTCGACGGCGGGTATACAGCAGTATGAGAGAAGCAGTGAACAGGAATTTGACAGTGGCTGCTAACTGAACCCTAATACCATTTCTCCTTAATAATGATAAATTATGTCTGATAAACCGAATGTACTGCTCATCTCCACCGACCACTGGCCGGCATCTCTTTTGGGCTGTGCAGGACACAGCGCTATTCAAACGCCAACACTGGATCAGTTCGCGGCCAACGGTACCCGATTTACGAATACCTATGCAGAGTGCCCAGTCTGTATCCCGGCCCGACGTACGTTAATGACGGGTACGCCGCCGCGTACTCACGGCGACCGTGTCTTCCAGGAGACACTGCCCATGCCTGACTTGCCAACCATGGCCGGGACATTTAGCGATGCGGGATACCAGACCTATGCCGTTGGCAAGTTGCACATCTATCCACAACGCAACCGCATAGGCTTTGACGACGTGATTCTGGACGAGGAAGGTCGCCAGATCTATGGTGTGGTTGACGACTATGAACTTTTTTTGGGCGATCAAGGATACGCAGGACGCTTCTTTGAACACGGCATGAGCAACAACGAATACAGTTATCGCCCCTGGTTCCTGCCTGAAGAAACCCACGCCACCAATTGGGCGGCTAATCAGATGTGCCGTGTCATCAAACGCAAAGATCCGGAACGCCCGGCCTTCTGGTTTCTCTCTTTCCGTCATCCCCATCCACCGCTGCTGCCCATGCAAAGCTATCTGGACCTTTATCGCGATATGGGTGTTGAAATCGATAGGCCTTACCTGGGGTCATGGACTCAGGAAGAGGATCCCTGTTTTAGCCTGCAAGTAGGTTTCGACGGAGGCAAAAAATTTACTCCCGAGCAGATTCGTGGTGCAAGACTGGCATTCTACGCGCTCTGTACCCAAATCGACCACCAGCTACGCGTGGTCATTGGAACGTTGCGTGAAGAAGGGATGTTGGATAATACCATCATTTGCTTCACCTCCGACCACGGCGATATGCTGGGCAACCATAATATGTGGGCTAAACGCCTTTTCTACGAAAACTCTGCCAATGTTCCGATGCTCCTCATGGGCGTAAAGGGGGATGAACGGACCGGCCATCACCGCGTCGATGATCGGCTGGTTGGCTGGCAGGACATAATGCCAACGTTGCTGGATCTGTCGGGTATTGAGATTCCCGATACAGTGGAAGGAATCTCGATGGTGGGTGAAAAGAAACGCGACTGGTTCTATGGCGAGATCGACGAAGGGCCGCGAGCCGCGCGCATGATTCGCGATGGGAGATACAAGTTTATCTACTACAGCACGGGGAATTACAGCCAGCTGTTTGACCTGGAAGAAGATCCAAATGAGCTGAACAACCTGGCTGACTCACCGGATCATGCAGACATTCTGGACCGGCTGACAGAGATCCTGATCAGCCAGCTCTACGGCGGTGATGAAGCGTGGGTGCAAGATGGCAAACTGGTGGGCCTGCCCAACAAGACTTACACACC
>JAPUIL010000264.1 GCA_027297085.1 Verrucomicrobiota bacterium
GCCCTACCTCTTCGATAGTTATGAGGTGGAAAAAGACCTCGAATAATTGTCACGTTTCCCGGGCATAAAAAAATTACACCCGTTAACCATCAGGCCGTTCAACTGGCAGGTGAGTCAGAATAAATAATTCCCAACCTTCGATTACCCCCGCGGTCTGTTCGAAACCGCGTATACGAAGTCGATTCCTGGTTCCCGAACGTGAATCAAAGAGACTGCCAGGAGGCACAAAAGGTACAAACAGAGTTGATTAACAGAATTCACTGAAGTGCGCGTATTTCAACGCCATGGCAGATCGTGAATTATTCCGGGACGTTATTATGTCCTGGAATTTGAGAATTTCCGGTAAAAATGAGGGAATCAACCTAATTTGAAACCTTTAAAGGTTTGAACCTATCGGGCTTTTGCTGATTGGATATTCCCAGGCTAGCATGCGTTAATGCTGCTTTTGAACTCATCAAATTTCGAACAAAATCATTACTATCATCTAGGATGAATCTGACGAATCTATCCATTCAAGCTTTGTTGTCCGATAATGCTGAAAATTATGGAGATAATCCGGCAATACTGAGTGAAGCGTTTACAACGCTTTCTCATCGGGATTTGTTTCGACAATTTGAGGCATCCATAAAGGCCTTAAATAAGTTCGGAGTGGGAAGAAATGATCGGGTAGCAATCGTCTTACCGCAAAGCCCTGAATTGGCCGTGGCTTTTCTTTGCGTGGCAGGCGGTGCGACGGCAGCCCCACTAAATTATTCCTACAAGGAGGCCGATTTTCGATTTTATCTGGAAGACCTTCAGGCATGTGCCTTGATTGTTCTTCAAGGAGATAGTACGCCTGCGCGTGTAGCCGCTTCTTCACTACAGGTACCAGTAATTGAGTTGGTCCCAGATGTCACAGGTAATGGTCGTTTCGAATTGTCCGGCATTGAACGAGCTCTGAAAGGGCAGGGAGGTTTTGCTGAACCAGAGGATGTCGGTCTGATACTTCACACTTCCGGCACTACATCCCGCCCAAAGATCGTGCCTTTGACTCAGGCCAACCTCTGCATTTCTGCTCAAAACATTGTTCAAACAGTCCAGCTTCAATCCAATGACCGTTGCCTCAATGTGATGCCGCTGTTTCATATTCATGGAATAGTGGCCTGCATTTTAGCTTCCCTGGGTGGCGGAGGCAGTACGGTTTGTACGCGTGCTTTTGAAGCGGGAAAGTTTTTTGGATGGTTGCGTAAATTCAAACCCACATGGTATTCGGCGGTTCCTACCATGCACCAGGCCATCTTGGGGCAATCGGATTCCGAAACGGGTGTAGAGAGTTCGCTTCGATTTATACGCTCGTCCTCAGCAGCTTTACCGCCACCCGTAATGGAGGATCTCGAGCAGGCATTCTCCGTGCCGGTCATTGAATCGTACGGTATGACTGAAGCCGCGCACCAGATGGCGAGCAACCCGTTGCCGCCTCAAGCGCGTAAACCCGGATCGGTAGGTTTGGCCGCCGGACCGGAGGTGTGTATCCTCGGTGATTCCGATGAAATACTTGCATCAGGAGAAATCGGGGAGATTTCCATCCGCGGAACAAACGTGACTTCGGGTTATGAAAATAATCCTGAAGCCAACATATCTTCTTTTACCAGTGGCTGGTTTCGTACGGGAGACCAGGGCTATCTTGATACAGAGGGTTACCTCTTTCTGACGGGCCGGCTCAAAGAGATGATTAACCGAGGTGGTGAAAACATTGCTCCAAGAGAAATTGACGAAGCTTTGCTAACCCATGCAGAGGTTCGGCAAGCAGTTGGTTTTGCTATGCCCCACCCGTCGTTGGGAGAGGATGTGGCTGCCGCGGTTATTCTTAAAGAAGGATCGACTCTTAATGAGGCCGATTTGCGAAAATATGCATTGGAGAAATTACCCGATTTTAAAGCGCCGAGCCGAATCGTAATCCTGGATGATATTCCTAAAGGACCCACTGGAAAACTTCAGCGCATAGGATTGGCGGAAAAGCTCGCTGAAGCGTTGAAGGTGACCTACGAAGCTCCTTCAACCGAGACTGAAAGGTTGGTGAGCTCGACGATAGAGGAGGTGTTGGATGTGACGCGAGTTGGGCGGAATCACAATTTTTTTGATTTGGGCGGAGATTCTTTGAGAGCCCTGCAGGTGCTGAGCAGGGTAAAGAAAACACTTGGACTGGAAACAGAACTTACGCTATTGTTTCGCCTTCCAACTCCCGCATTATTGGCTGAGTACCTGGATGAACTGGTATTCGAACATGAAATTGAAATGCTTGCTGAAGAGCTCAATAAACTTTCCTCCGACGAACAGGCGGATCTTTTGGAAGATAAAACTTCCGAATATCCCAAGAATTAATCCTACTTTAGTGATTTGAAAAATCCCTCGAAGTCCAATCTTTCTAACTTAAAAAAGCGCTTGGCGGAGTTGGATCCTGAGCAACGAAAGCAGTTGTTAGAGAAAATAAGCGCTGGCAAATCGAAGACTGAAAACCCAGTTCAATCCGCTTCCATTCCAAAGGCGAATCCAATTCGCATTGAAAGCATATTGAGTGATTTAATTGGGGAGGTTGAGATTAAGGTATACCCGGCTTCTCATACTCAGGAGCGCATGTGGTGTCTGCATGAGTTCGTGGATCATAAACCGGGGGATTC
>JAPUIL010000265.1 GCA_027297085.1 Verrucomicrobiota bacterium
TGCTGTGTTATTTGAGTAGGAGGGGCTTCATGACCCGAATGATTCGAGGTGATGGCGGTAATGCAGGTCGTGAAATCGCGGCATAAAGCCGCTTCCAGGCAAGTAGAGATTAAGTAGGTGGAGAATTCGGGATTATTGACTACCAACGGTGATAGTTCGGCCCAAAGTCTGAGAATTCTTCCTGGTAGTAGGCCGTTACGTGCTCACCGGGAGCCACAATGGCGTCCACTGCTTTTTGATCCTCCTCAGTAATCTCTACTTCAAGAGCCCGGAGGTAAGCTTCGAGCTGGTCCATGGTGCGGGGTCCAATGATAGGGCTGGTAACGGCCGGTTGGTTCAACACCCAGGCGGTTGAAAATTCCGCCACGGGTACCCCTTTGGCGTCGGCGATATCCGATACTTTTTGTGCGGCCGTTAGACTTGCCTCGTTAAACCGTATATCCTGCCGCCAGTTGTCCGTTTCAGCATAACGCGTTCCCTCGGGAGCATTTTGCCCTTCGGTATACTTTCCAGAAAGAAGTCCTCCCGCCAATGGCCCAAAAGGCATGAGGGCAATACCGTAGGACTGTGCCATAGGGATCAGATCCCGCTCAATCCTACGGTCGAGAATGGTATAAGGAGGTTGCTCGCTGACAAACCGGTTCAAGCCCAGGTCCTTCGAAGCCCACAACGATTCCACAAATTTCCAGGAAAGAAAAAAACTGCTACCTATGTAGCGCACCTTGCCAGCACGTACGAGGTCGTCCAAAGCGCGCAGAGATTCATCGATGGCAGTTTCGGATCGTGGCCGATGCAGTTGATACAGATCGATAACATCCGTTTTTAATCGTTTCAAACTAGCATCGCATTGCTCAATGATATGCCGGCGGGAGATACCCTGCATATTGGGGTCATCATCGGCCATAGCACCATTTACTTTGGTAGCCAGGATAATCCTGTCACGCTTGCCGTTTCGCTTCAGTGCTTCTCCAAGCACCTCTTCACTTCGGCCACGCGAGTAAACATTGGCCGTATCTATAAAATTGATACCTGCATCCACCGCATGATCGATAATGTCATAAGCGTCTTCCGGAGAAGTCTTAGCGCCAAAATTCATACAACCCAAACATAGAGGGCTGACCTTTACACCGGTTCGTCCAAAATCCTTATAGTCCATTGATTCACTGAAAGTTAATATTTTGAAATGCTATCCTCGAGGCAATTCACCGCCAACCGCAACATCTACGATCCCCAGAGTTTTCTCAATCTCCTGTTCAATATAAAGAGCCTGCTCCGGCTTTTCCAGACCTGGCAGTAGTTTGTTTTCCTTATCTGCACTATCCAGGTAGTGTACTTCGTAGGTGTAAGAAGTACTGTTCTTATTGTGATGCCCCTTGCTCTTGCAGAATACCTGTTTGATGTCGCCAACCGGGACACGTTTTTTACCTGGCCAGGGCAAAGGTTGATGGCGAATGGAGATGTCATTGAAGCTGATTCGAATATAGGTTCGATTAACGAATCCGCATACCACCAGATAAGTAATTCCAACGCCTATCGCACCGTGAATGGTGCCAAACAATGCCATCGCCCATTGTTGCTGGGCGATCGCAATACTAAACCAAACCACCATGAAACCATCCCAAAAAATGCAAAAAACCAAAAGAGCTAGTACTTTGGGAGAATACCAGCGACGAACAATCTCAAGACCATCCATTGTTGATTGAAGCTCTATGCCCTTAGGCGACTCAACAGTACCTCTTGCAATAGCCTGGCCTACCGAAAGTTGATCGCGAAAATCAAATACGGCATTGCAGTTCGCGCACTTGGCGATGTTGGAATCGAGGTTAATATCCGAAGCCGGAATTGGCTTCTGGCAGCGTTTGCATGTGACGTCCATGATATCAATTTGGAGTTTTTTTTCTTAGATTAAAAATTGGTTCGGGAATGTAAACGTGAGATTTTAGTTCTCGATTTGCCAATTCCCAAACTTTCAATTGTTCTGGACCCATGGATAAGATCAACGAAGAGGCCATGCCCACCGAACACCGCATATCTCCAAAGGGATCATTTGAAATGATCCGTAAACATATCTCCGTAGAAATGCGCGGAGGCGAAAACTATTTCACGGGTCCCTGGGAGGGAGGACCACCCTTTGACGTGGAACTTACAACCTTGCCACCTGGTAAAAAGAATTACCCTTATCATAAGCACGCCTGCCAGTGGGAGTATTACATTTTCTTATCAGGAACAGGTAAGTTCAGGGATGAAAACAACGAGTGGCATGAAATCGTATCCGGCGATCATTTCCAATTCGCAACCGCTAAGGCCCATCAGATTTGGAATGACGGTGAAGTAGACCTAATTTTCTATGTGATCGCCAACAACACCCGGGTTGAAATTGCGGAGTACCCGGATACGGGGAAAACTCTCATTTTGCCGGACGGTAAATTGGGCTACCTGAGCGACGCTGAGTACTACGATAAAGAAGAATAAAAGCCCTTCACGTCCAATTAGCTAGGTGGGCGTTCAAAAATTAGTAAAAAGGAATCGGAAATAGGCCGACTCCTTGTGGGCGATCAGGGGAATAAGCTACCCCTTTATGCGTAGCTTTACAACGCGGCTCTCCTCGCTGCGAAAACTAGGCATCCTTTTCCCTGAGTTTATGAGACCAAGCCACCCATATTCAGTGCTGCACCTTCACTCCGAAGGCGCCACCGCTTTAACCAAAAAAATCACTCCTGCAGGCAACCTGGAACCTCATTCTTTCTACCAGAGTCCCAAAGCCACCGGTTCCCTCGAAACTGCCTTAAAGCGCTTTTTCGAGGACTCAAAGAAAGACCTCCTTTACATAAATGTAGTATCTGAGGCTCCTACCCTTCAGTCCTTCAACGATACAACCTTGTTGAAAGAGCCGGATGCTTTCGCTCAAGTGCTGGAAGCAAACAGCGGAATCGCGGCTAAGGACTGCGATGTTCAATTTCTTGAGGCTGAAAGCGGAACTCCTTTCTCAGGAAACGGACCCCTTCTGGTTAACTGCTTCAAGCGTAGCGATTTTCTTAGAGCTCAGGCTATTGCCAGCGAACTGGGCTTCGAACAATTTGAATTATTTAGTAATACCCTTTCCATCCTCGGTGCTCTGAGCGAGTGGAGAAAAGAATTTCGAAGCCAGGAATCGGTGGCCATTCTCGAGGTAGGCGAAAATACATCCGTGGTTACCATTTCAACAGCAGATGGCCAGATCGCATCCAAGAAAATTCCGGTTTCGGTTCAGAATCTGGCTGAAAGCATCCAGGAAAAGCTGCAGCTAAAATTTGAAAGCGCAGCCTTGCTGCTTTTCTACAATGGAGTCTTCGACTTCAGCCAACACAAAGAAGCAATTTCAGCAAACTTTGCAGAAAAGCTGACACCTCACCTCCAGAACCTGGCCGGCAAATTCTCAGTAGAACTGGACCGCCTCCTTATCTCAAGTTTTCCTCCCAGTTACAGTTGGTTAAACGAAGATACTGCCGCAGCTGCGGGACTAAGAGCTTTTAGCAAAGATGAATTTTATTTCCTGCAAGACCTATCAGCACTTGGTGACTGTGCAGAGAATCCAGGGTTTTTAGGCACCGCATTCTGCGCTCACTCAAAACCGGACGCCAATCCTTGGATGGTTTCATTACGCATTCAGTCTATTGCCGATGCCTGTCAGAATTGCCAAGGTATGGCCGTTTCGTCAATCAAGACGGTCGAAGATGTTCCAGTTGCAACCGAACCGGAATTGGACGAAGCCACGGCCGTTCAACCAAGCACTCCTGAATTCGCAGAAGGTAATGAGCCTCGTAACGAAGAACTGAGCCAAGCTGAAAAAAGCTACGAGCCAGAAGAAGAAGTTTCTATCGAACCTATCGAGTCGAAAGGACTTTTCGAGGAATCTGATGTAGAGGAATTTACCTTGGAAGAAAACGATCAGGAATCTCCCAAAGAGGTAGTAAATTACAATCAGACCAAAAAAGAAGAACCCCGACCCGCCAAATCGCAAAAGGATGTCACTCCCATAAATGAAGAAGATAAGAAGAATCGTTTGGGACTGATATGGGGTGGAGTAGCTGCTCTGTTAATCATTGGGGGCGGTAGCTATTTCTACCTGCAGAATCCCAAGAAGGCACCTATCCCAGTTCCAATACCCATTCCACAAGTTGCTGAAACAGCGCCTGACCTGGAAGCGGAAACTGCAATCGAAGAACGAGGGTTAGAAGTCGCTACGACAGAGACGGAAGAACCAATTGGCACTCCCACACGCACAACTTTTCAAGAACCAAAACAGGAATTGGAGTCCATAGACCTTTTTGAAGTTGCAGAAGCAGAACAAGCTCCTCCCGAGCCTGCACCCACTATTCCCACCGGCAGCTTGTTGATCGATTCTGAACCATCTGGAGCTACTGTTTCAATAAACGGAGAAATCCGTGGCACTACTCCGATCACTGTCGAAGAACTGGAGTTAGATGAATACGCAGTAGAGTTTAAATTAGACGGCTACGTAACCAAGTTATTGGATGTGGCGGTAGAATCCGAAGAGATTCAAGTGGTAAGAACCGAAATGCTATTACCTTATGGAACTCTGGAAGTTCACACGGCCCCAGAAGGTATAGATTTCGACGTAGTCTCCGTCGAAGGGCTGGACAGAATTATTTACTCCGGCATTACCCCAGCAACCCTCCCAAAAATTTTGAAAGGTAGATACGAAATTCAATTTACCAGAGACAATTGGGAAGATCATTCTGAACCCGTCATAATTCGATTTAACGATACTTCTAGAGTAGATTTGGTATACCCGGAAGGCTGGCTAATGATCACCTCCATTCCTGACAATATATCCGTTTTCGAAAAAGGCCGGTTTGTCGGCAAAACTCCCTTGAGACTTAAAGGACTGAAAGAAGGTGAAAGAACTTATACTCTACGCCACAGGGACTACGAAGACCTTGAGCTGGTAACTCAAATCGAATCTCAAACTGAAAAACGCCTTGATGGCACCCTCCTAAGTTGGGACAGAGAAGTAGATTACAACCAGTTGGATATCCCTCCCACACCAGTTAAGAAAAGTCTCAGTTACACTCAACGTCTGGTAGGTAAAGACGCACACCAATTTCTGGTTGAGTTTGTAATCAGCAAAGAAGGTATTCCTGAGCAAATTGAGATTCTTGAGACCACCTACCTCAGAGCCCATGACCGTCTGATAAAAGATATTTCCAAATGGACATTTGAACCCGGCATTAGAAAAGACCGGGCAGTAAAAACGCGGGTCCGGTTGCCGATCATCCTTGGCGACGTCAGTGATCTACCACCCACAGTTGAACTGGCACGCACAGACAGCGAGAACGAATAAATCCCAATTTCTAGTTAAAAGCACAAAGCGGTTCTATAAACGTCTGTCCGGTTCGCCGGGCAGGCGTTTTATGTTGCAGATCCTTACCAATCTGCCGGTTCTCGATCCCTTAGAAATGATCCTGTCAATTCCGCAGGCGCTTCCTCGGCCAACCAGACAATGGTATCGGTGCCCTCTTCCAAAGTTCCAGGTGCAGTTGGACCACCCATATCGGTTTTGATCCAACCAGGGCTTACGGAGTTTACCTTGATATTGAACTGGGCAAGGTCGTTGGATAACAGACAAGTGACCGCATTCAGAGCTGTTTTGGAAATACTATAGGCGGGTGCCCAACTGCCCATATCCTTTAGTTGTCCGGCCAAGCTGGATACATTGATCACCCGGGGATCGTCACTATTCTTAAGGTACGGAAGAAAAGCCCGGGTCACTCGAAGAGCCCCGAGTGAATTGGTATTCCAGGTTTGATTTAATATGTCTTCAGACACCGTTAAAATCGATTCCGCTTCATCCAGAAGAATTCCGGCGTTGTTAACTAGTACATCCAATCGATCAAATCGCTCACCAAACGATTTTGAAGCAAGCATGACGCTTTCGTCATCAGACACATCCATTATTAAGGCAGTCAACTGGTCCACTGGGCCATCCAAAGCTTCAACTACCGCTTCCCCATCCTTGATATTCCGGCAGGTTAGCACCACTTGAAACTCTTTTAATAACAACTGGTGAACCAGCTCACGTCCAATACCCCGGTTGCCGCCGGTGACAAGGGCCAGCTTTCTACGATTCATGATGTGGAAAATAGAGGTTTCTGATCCAGCGACTACAGGCCTTGGCAATGCGCCTGATATCCTCAAGAATAAGATACAGCGAAGGCACGAGTAAAAGCGTGATAAAGGTAGCGAACAATACCCCGAAGGAGAGGGACGTTGCCATCGGAATAAGAAACTGTGCCTGCAAACTGCGTTCCAGCAAAATTGGGACAAGCCCAACGAAGGTCGTAACTGATGTTAAAATAATAGGCCTGAAACGTGCGATGCCACCCAAGTGGACCGCTTGCTTCAGCGGTATACCCTTCTCCCTTAGTTTGTTGATATAATCGACCAACACGAGCGAGTCATTCACTACAACTCCCGAGAGAGCTATTATACCCAACAACGAAAGCATGCTTAAATCCTGAAACGTGCCAAGATTCTGAAAGTTGATGAGGTGCCCGAAAATCGCACCGGCGACCCCGAAGGGTATAGCCGAAATAACAAGAATGGGCTGGACGTAACTCTTAAATGGAATCGCAAGCAGTGTATAAATTACTACGACTACAAACACCATACTTCCAATCAGCACAGGTAACAGCTCTTCAAAGTCCTTGGCTTCCCCACTTTTTACAGGAATCACGCCTGGATAATTTTCAAGGATCTCCTCAAGTATAGAGGGTTTCACTTCGATTCCAAATAGCTGCAAAAATCTCTTTTTAAATGGATGTACGGGATAAAGCGCCCGATTAATCTCCGTCGGATTGGCTACATCCTTATCCGCATCGGCCTGCACGTTAATAACCCGTTGACGGTCGATCCTTGATATAGCCGGGTAACCCATACCGAATTCGATATCGGCCACTTCAGATATTGGAACAGCGGTCCCCATCGGCGTACGAATATACATGTTCTCGAGATTGCCAATCGAACCACGCTCAGCCTTCGGATAACGAACCATCACCCGAACATCGTCCTGATCCCTCTGAATGCGCTGTGCTTCCCCGCCATAAAAGGCCTGTCTGACCTGCCGGCCCATATCCGCCGCATTTAGACCGAGCGTACGTGCCGAATCCTTCAGTTTGATTTTGAGTTCCTGTTTTCCTTCTGAATAGGTATCGCGAATGTCCTTGAGTCCCTCAAACTCATAAAGCTGTTCTTGAATCTCCAGGGAAGCAGCTTTCAATTGTGCAAAGTCCGGCCCGGTCAGCCGAATATCTACGGGAAGACCTACCGGTCCAGCTGCGCTCGCCCGGAATGTCAGCTGCCGTGCTCCTGGAATTTGCCCAACATTGCTCCGCCATGCTTCAACCACCTCAAAGGCATTGGAATCGCTCACCTCTCTCTTTGCCAACTCCACGATAATAGACCCTATGTTACTCCCGGTGGCAGTAACCTCAGGATTAGGCCCTCCGGTAAACGTTGAATAACCCACGGAGACATTCCTGTGCGATACCGGATCAATTTCACCGCGATCCAGGGCATCCTGACTAACCTTGTTCAGGCCTGCCTCCAGACGTTTGACTGCTCGCTCTGTTTCCTCGGCCGTTGTGCCCTCCGGCATAAGCAACTGCACCAGGATAAAGTCATTCGGCACATTGGGAAACTGAACGAATCGTATCCATCCTCCTGCTACGATTCCTATACTCACGATGAGAATGCCAATAAATGCACCTAGCGTGGCATAGCGGTAGTTCAGGGCAACTTCCACGGCGGGATCGTAGACATTATGTATAAACCTTTCCAGACCATCAGAAAACCTTCTCTGAAAACGGGAAAAGATGTTTAATTCATCCCTATGTTGCCTATCACCCACTTTACATAAGGAAAGGTGGTAAGGCAGAACGAGTTTAGTTTGAACCAACGAAAACAACAAAGTCGGTATCACGACCAAGGGAATGGATACGAAAAACTTCCCCAACAAGCCGGGCATGAAAAAGATTGGCACGAAGGCCACAATGGTAGTCAGTACGGCAAACGTAACAGGCGTAGATACCATATGGGTTCCCCGAATGGATGACTCTAGACCTGGACCGTTTTTCTGATATTCAGAAAAGACGCTTTCTCCAACTACAATGGCATCATCCACCACAATTCCCAACACGAGAATAAATGCGAAGAGCGAAATAAGGTTGATAGTCAGGCCCAAAAACGGACCCACAAGGAAGGTAGCAAGGAAACTGACCGGAATCCCCACCGCGACAAAGAACGCCAGGGAAGGCCTTAGAAACAATGACAGGGATAATAGGACCAGCACAAATCCCAGCGCCCCGTTTTCCAGCAATAGGTTTAAACGATCCTCCAGGTAAAATGCGGAATCACCCCAGGCTTCCAACTCAATCCCCTCTGGTAACCAAGTTTTCTTGGACTCTTCTATATATTTGTAAACCTGTTTGGCTATGTTGAGTGGACTCTCACTTCCGACTTCTCTAACGAGCACGAGGGCGGCCGGCTTACCGTTAAAGTTGGTTGATATGGTAATATCCTCGAATCCATCGACGATTTCCGCCACGTCTGACAATCTTACCTCGGTTCCATCCTCCCGGCTGATCAGAACTAGATCGGAGAACTCATCACCCGTGTAAGCTTGCTCTTTGGTTCTTAAGAGTATCTCGCCTCCACGTGACTTA
>JAPUIL010000266.1 GCA_027297085.1 Verrucomicrobiota bacterium
GGGTTTTCTTATACTTGTTAGTTTTATCCTGGTAATTGCCATCCTGTTCAGGCTGAGCAAAATAACCAGTGAAGTTGAGAAATTGAAGCAAAAGGTGGATTCTCTTGAAAGTCGTCCCATCGAAAAAACACAGGAAACATCCGCTCCAGCAGAGATAAAACCCGCGATACCGGAGCCTTCATCGCCACCTGAAGCTAAGGAAGTCCCTGCGACCACAATTTCTGGTCCTGCAGCAGTGCCGCCTCCGGTACCTCAGGTTGTTCAGGCTGCCAGAGTTCCGGAGTCACAAAAAGTTGAATACGTTTCTGAACCAGAACCCAAGTCTTTTGATGTACTAGATTTTTTAAGAGGCATCGGGTTTTGGCCGCCGGAACAAGAAGAGGGATCTTCCGAGCTGGTATTTATGCAATGGTGGGCTCCTCGAATTGGTGGGGCTTTGGCCATCCTTTCCATTATTTTCTTTGCCGTCTACGTGGCTCAAGGAACGCCTCCCTGGGTTAAATTTGCGGAAATGATTGCCGCCTCATTCGGCGTATTTGGCCTGGGGTTGTTTTTTACAAAAAAGCGTCCCGGTCTAGGCAATGTTTTGGTGGCTACGGGTTTGTCCATGGTCTACGTAAGCAGTGTAGCAGGCTATGCAGTGGGACCTGTTAAGGTTGTCGAAAATCCAATCATTGGCGCCTTGATGCAGATTGCTGCCCTTGTTCTCAACTTCGGCATGGGCAGTTGGAAAAAGGAAAAGAGCATCCTGGTGATGGCTTTGATCTTTGGATACGTATCCTCGCTGTTTGCTGCGTTGGAAGGGTTCCGGGAAGCCGCTTTGATTTCTTCGCTGCTGGTTTACCTGGCTGGTTTGATATCTTACCGCCGTATTGGTGGATTAACTTTGGTGAGTCTTTCCTTGGCCGGTGTGTATTTACCGCTAGCCGGATTTATCGGGATCGAGTTTGTCAAAGATGCAGCGGTGTATCCCGCATTCTGGTCGGTTATCGTTTTTCTGGTTCTAACTGTTTCCGTGCTGCCAGCCTGTAAAGTATTTCTCAAGGAGCCTGCGTTTTTGGACTCGAAGTGGAATCGATTGTATCAGTCAGTGAATACAAGTTTGGCCATCGGATTGGGCTTCTTGTTTGTTAGTCACTTTTATCCACTGGAGAAAACAGAGTTTTATGGAGTCCTGGCATTGGTTTTTGTTGCCTGGTCATTTCTCTGGTTTGCCAGGGATTCGAAGGGGATCGAGTTTCACCTGTTCTACCTCAAAGGATCGGCTCTGGCCTCTCTGTGGTTTATTAATTATTACCACGGCGATCTTCGATGGATAGCCCTGGGTCTGCAGGTGTTGATTCTTACCTCATCGGTTCATCGATCCAAGAGTATCTGGCTGGAAATAATTACAGGGCTGACTTGGTTAGCATCCTTCAGCTATTTCACAGGGACTGACTTTAACGAACCTGAGTGGAGTTTTCTGTGGGCGATACAGGGCCTTTATATGTTGGTTTCGGTTGGAGGATTGGGCTACTTAATGGCCTATGTGTCTGGTCCTCAATTGTGGCGCAGGGTAGTTTACACCTTTCCAGCTCTCTTGCTGTTTGGAGCGGCGGTAGGATTTTCGACCCAATCCAAATTCGGTGGAGTGGATGAACCCGCTAGCATGGCCCTGATGGCGCTCGTCATTATGCTCATTTCATTGGTGCCGCGAGTGAAGGTCTGGATACCTGTGGTTACGGGTGGTCTCTTGTTTGTGGCAGCGCATATGATGTTCTGGTTCGAGCCATCGGGGTTATATACGCTGCTCGTCGTTCTGCTTGTCACGGCTGTTTGTTTGTTTGGTTTGCTGAAAGCTAAGATAACACAGCACAATCTGGCTGAAACCATTATTCATGGTTTATGGGTAATGACGGTTCTGGTATATTTGCATACCTACGAGGCGTTATCCTGGTATCCGGTCGTAATGGCTTTATTTGCGATACTCTTGTTTTTGGCCGGGTATTCTCCTTTGAAGCGTTTGGCCGAGGTGTGTGCGCTACCGTTGTTGTATCTGTTTCTTGACCTTCCCCGTACCGAATATCCTGGTACCGCATTGTACACGTTTCTTTTGATTGTGGGTGTGCTGGCAAATCTGGGAGTGGTCTATCCGCAGTTTAAGCAGTTTTTCCACTTCCTGAAGCGTGGAAATCTGATGTGGTGGCTTCTGAATGCGCTCTTTTTATTCGCTTCGAACTGGGTTTTCTCCAGCACAGTGTCGTTGGCTAACCAGCTTCTGCTATGGACTGCTTTAGCACTTATATATTTCGCGCTATGGTATGGGAGAGCTATGTGGGTGTCCTTTGTTGCAGCAGTCGTTTGTGCGGTTGTCCCGGTCGCTCATATCGTCGAATTGTGGCTGAATCCTTCAGTTGGAGGTTTGTTAGACGGCGCACCCTGGGCAGGTCAGGTACTCTTGGCCGGACTGTGTGCCATGACTTTATGGCTAATAATTGGTGGGTATTCACATATAAAACCACATGCCAAATTTACCGAAAGAGGGGTTGAGCTTCTGGCGTGGGTGAGCGGAATTAGCGCATACTTGGTATTTGTTGCAACTTTCGCCTATCCTCTGCTGAACTGGGAGCGGTTGTATACTCCCTGTCTGGCTGCCTTCAGCATTGGTCTGATCATTCTGGGTATAGTCCTGAAAAGCCGCGCTTATCGTTTCGTGGCCATGATCTCGTTTCTAGTCCCCCTCTTCCGTTTATTTGTCTATGACATCCGTGAAACGCTTTATCGGATTGTTGCCTTTGCTGTTCTAGCCGTCGTATTGACCTTTGTCGGATTTCTTTACCAGAAGTTTTCCTCCAGAATCGAATAGCCTATGGTGGGGAATATCTTAGCTGGTTGAGTCGTCGCATTTGCCATTGTTATGCTATTGTAACGAAACTCTCATTCTGCTGATATTTTAAAGCGCAAAATTTCTCAATCGATCCGGCTCGTCACGAATTTCATACCTAATCAACGTACGAATTAATGGAAGATATTAAGCTAGTAGATCTTCAGGCTCCTAAAGGGATTCCTCCTCGGTTGTTTTCCCTGGTTAAGCCTCCCATAGAACGGGTCTTTAGTTTGACTACGTTGAACTCTGTTTACCGGGGAATTCGGGAGCGGCTTCCCGATCAACCCTTTTTTGATGCCGCATTGGCTGAGGTGGGGGTGGGGTACGAGGTATCGGAAGAAGATCTTCGGAGGATTCCTAAAGAAGGACCTTTGGTAGTGGTAGCGAATCATCCCTTTGGCGGATTAGAAGGGTTGATCCTAGGCTCTTTGCTTACTTCGGTTCGAAGCGATGTGAAGCTTCTGGGGAATTACCTGCTTCATAACATTCCGGAGATAAGGCCAAACTTAATCTCAGTGGATCCTTTTGGGGGTAAAGAGTCGCACAGAGCCAATATCGGTCCGCTCAAAAATTGTATGAAGTTGCTCAAATCCGGTGGAGCGCTGATTACTTTTCCTTCCGGAGAAGTATCTTCTTTCAACTTGAATCAACGCAAGGTGACTGATCCAGCCTGGACGACTCATACAGCCGCGTTGGTTAAGCGGACGGGCGCGAATGTGCTGCCGATATTTTTTGATGGTCGCAACAGCTCTTTCTTTCAACTTATGGGGTTAGTCCATCCCAAACTTCGGACGGTTCTTTTGGCCCACGAGTTATTTAAAAAACGAGGTTCAACCATCCCGGTTCAAGTGGGTAACGCCATTTCGCATCGCAAATTGCGAAAGATGTCCGACCAGGAAATGACGGATTATATGCGGGTGAATACCTATTTTCTGAAAAACAGGAATGTATCTGATAAAACGCGAATCGCCATTCGATTTCCTAAGTTTAAAGCGATTTCCCAGGATGAAATTATTCCTGCTGTGGATAAAGACATTCTTCAAACCGAATTGTCACAACTTCCCGATTCTCAGAAGCTGGTTTCTGAAAAGGAGTTTGAAGTCTACTATGCCGATGCTGGCCAGATTCCTAACATGTTGCTAGAAATCGGACGCTTGCGGGAGATAACCTTCCGTGAAATAAACGAAGGCACTGGGAAGGAGATGGATCTCGACCAGTTTGATAAAACCTACACTCAGCTTTTTCTTTGGAACCGGGTGGAACAACAGCTTGTGGGCGCCTACCGTATCGGCCATATCGATACAATAATGGCCACTACCGGGGAAAAGGGACTCTATACCAATACGCTATTCAA
>JAPUIL010000267.1 GCA_027297085.1 Verrucomicrobiota bacterium
TCAGGCTATGCCTTCGGCTTTGGCATCGAACGCATCGCTATGATCATGTACGGCATCGATGACATTCGATATTTTTACCAGAATGATTTTAGGTTCTTGAAGCAGTTTAGGTAAACTACTTCAGGAGTGAGAAGCGAGGAGCGAGAAGAGAGAGAATGGAAACAAATAAACCAGCAAAAAAGTTTGAGGACCTGCTAGTCTGGCAGAAGGCCCATGCGTATGTAATTTCCGTTTATCAGGTTACCGTTACATTTCCTAAGGAGGAGATCTATGGTCTGACTTCTCAATTTCGACGTGCCGCTGTTTCTATTCCGGCCAATATCGCAGAAGGCTTCGTAAAAAGAGGGCAAGCTGATAGACTACATTTCTATTATATCGCGCAAGGCTCACTTCACTTCTTGAAATTATGTTAATTTCACTAAATTGGTTAACTAACTACGTCGATCTTTCGGATAAAACGACCGAGGAGATCGAGTACTCCCTGACCATGATCGGGTTTGAGGTGGAAGGTATTAAAAATACCGGTCTGCCGGATCTGCCTAAAGTAGTAGTGGGTGAGGTGCTTTCGCATGAGCAGCATCCCGATGCTGATCGTTTGGGAGTCTGCCGCGTAAACGTGGGAGAAGAAGAGTCCCTTCAGATTGTTTGTGGAGCTTCTAATTACCAAGTGGGAGACCGTGTTCCGGTTGCCTTAGTAGGTGCGCGACTACCAGGTAATTTCAAAATTAAGGCTACCAAACTGCGTGGTGTAAAATCTTTCGGCATGATGTGCAGTCCCCGTGAATTGGGATTGGGCGATGACCACGAAGGGCTAATGATCTTAGAAGACAAGCCCGGGATTGGGACGCCTATCAACGAAGTCTTCACTGACTCCGACACAGTTTTCGATATCGAAGTAACGCCTAATCGGCCTGACTGTCTTTGCCACGTGGGCATCGCTCGCGAAATAGCTGCTTATTTCGGGAAAAACCTGACGTATCCGAAATTGGATACCGACTTTGACGGCATTCGAAAAAGTGGAGAGCCCGGTCTCATTACTGGAGTAGAAGTGACTTCTCCTGACGATTGTCCCAATTATTATGCGCACAGTATTCGTGGAGTTAAGATTGGAGCCAGCCCTGATTGGCTGAAGCGCACTCTCGAAGCCGTTGATCAACGTCCGATCAACAACGTCGTTGATATCACCAATTTTGTGCTGCTCGAGTTCGGACAGCCACTGCATGCTTTCGATGCCAAAAAGATTGGCGGTAGCAAGATCGTGGTGCGTCGAGCTGCGAAAGGTGAGAAGATCGTCACTCTCGATGAGAAGGAGCGAACTCTGAAATCGGATATGCTAGTCATCGCCGATTTGGAGAAGCCTCTAGTAATTGCCGGTGTTATGGGTTCGGTCGATGCCGAGGTGGATGATAACACCGTCGATGTAGTGCTCGAATCCGCTTATTTCGATCCATCCGGGATTCGCAAGACGAGCCGGACTTTGGGACTTTCTTCCGACAGTTCCTATCGTTTCGAACGGGGAGTAGATCCCAATGGAGCCAATTTTGCCGCGCTTAGATGTATCGATCTGATTCTTGAGATAGCTGGTGGAGAACTGATTGGTCCTGTGATTCAAGCGGGCTCTGAGCCGAATATTGAGCGGGAGATTGAACTCGATCCACATTACATTCGCGATATCGCAGGATTTGATATCCCCGACACCCGGATTCGCGAGATTTTTGAATTTCTGGAATGTCCTGTTTCAGACGGAGGAGAAAAGTGGCTGGTTAAGGTTCCAAGCTGGCGCGGTGATTTATACCGGCCTGCCGATCTAGCCGAGGAGGTGTTTCGGATATTTGGAACTGACAAGATTCCGGACGCTGATGTGAGTGTAAAAGGTCTTCTTCAAGAAGATGCAGCCACTGCTACACTGGCAAATCGTTTTTCAACCTACCTTGTCGGACAGCATTTCCAGGAATGCATACATTACAGTTTGCGTTCCGGAGAAGAAGCCAGCCGGTGGTTCAGCCGTTTCAGTAAGGAGACTTTGAAACTGGCCAACCCTTTTACTTCGGATCAAACACACCTGCGAGTTTCGCTCGTTCCCGGATTGCTCGATACTTTAAAATTGAACTTCGCCCGGAAGACCGGGTTGGAACGAGTTTTTGAGGTAGGTAAAGTATTCTACGAGCAGGATGGTCAGGTTTATGAAATGATCTCTGTTGCGTTTGTAATTTTTCAACCGGACCGGGAATCAAAGTGGAAGAGCCGTGAAGGTGCTGATTTCTATACGACTAAAAATATCCTCAACGCCGTAGGAAATTTCGCCGATCTGAATTTGGAAGGCTTTGGTTACAAGAGTCTGGATTGGGGAACTTCCATCTGGCAGAAAGACCATTCCGCCCATGTCGGGAATTTCGCTGATAACGGTTTTGAAGCCAAACTCGGCTTGCTCAATGTCAACCTGGTGAAGGAATGGGATCTAGAGGGAAGCGTCCTTGCCGGTAGCCTGGATATACTTCCTGAGAAAGTGAGCATCGAAAAAGATATTGTTCGGTTTAAGCCCTTTAGCCAATTCCCGTCTACGGAGAAAGATTTGGCTCTAGTCGTGGACGATTCATTACTCGCGGAGACTGTTCGTCTCCAACTGCACAAGATGGCCAAGCGTGTTGTGAACAATCGGTACGATGTCGAGTCGGTAACCGTCTTTGATGTCTACAGTGGCGATGGATTGCCGGAAGGAAAGAAGAGCTTGGCCTTCAATATGAAGTTTCGCTCGAACGACCGAACCCTTACTGATAAGGAAGTGGGTGAGGTTTTCAGCGAGGTACAAAAACAAATTGAAGAAACGACTCCCTACCAGGTACGGTCCTGATATGAGCGACAAAGGATCTATCGATATTGACTATTTGGCCAACCTGGCTCGCATCGAACTTACTGATAAAGAACGGGAACTTTTTTCATCGCAGCTTGCCGATATCCTGGGGTACTTCGAGCAGTTGAACCAGGTCGACGTGAGTGGTGTGGAGCCAATGGCACATGCTTTTCAGGTTGAAAACGTGTTGCGTGAGGATGAGTCCGTGGAGGGTTTCGACGCCAATACAGCTGTTGAGCATGCCGCCGCCAAACGAAATCACATGGTGCAGGTTCCCAAGGTGGTGGAAGGCTGAATCCATAATTCGGATACAGAATGGCAGTCGATCTTCATTTTAAAACCTTATCTGAGCTTCAGGCATTATTGTCTGCTGGTGAACTGTCGTCGGTAGAGCTTACTCAAGCTCTTGTAGATCGTAAAGAAGCAGTCGATGACAAGGTTCAGGCATTCAATTCTTTGGATAAAGAGCAGGCGATTGCGCAGGCTGAAGCAGCTGACCAACGTCGCGCTGCCGGTTCGGTTCTTGGGCCTCTTGATGGAATTCCGATAGGGTTGAAAGATGTCATATCTGTAAAAGGCCAACCTCTTACCTGCTCGAGCAAAATGTTAGAGAATTTTGTTTCTCCCTATGATGCGACTGCCACCACGCATTTGAAAGTAGCGGGAGCTGTTCTTTCTGGCCGTTTGAACATGGACGAATTTGCCATGGGATCTTCAACAGAGAACTCGGCTTTCAAAACGACTGTCAATCCCTGGGATCTCGAGCGGGTTGCCGGAGGATCAAGTGGAGGTAGCGCTGCAGCTGTTTCCGCAGGGGCGGTACCCGTTTCGCTAGGCAGTGATACGGGTGGGTCAATTCGACAACCTGCCTCCTTCTGCGGAGTCGTAGGATTCAAACCAACCTATGGGCGTGTATCACGTTTTGGGCTGGTAGCTTATGCGTCCTCCCTCGATCAGATCGGCCCTTTTGGCCGCTCAGTGAAAGATGTCGCAACCGTTCTTCAGACCATCGCCGGTCATGATCCGAAGGACTCTACATCCATTGAGCAAGATGTTCCGGACTATGCGGGAGCTATCGAATCGAACAAAAGTCCCTGGAAACTGGGAATTCCCAAAGAGTATTTTGGCGAAGGGCTGGATCCTGAAGTGAAGGCGAGTATCCAGTCAGCTATAGATTGGTACGCAGATCAAGGTTGCGAAATACACGAAGTTACTTTGCCTCACATGGATCTTGCGGTGGCGGTATACTATATCATCGCCACGGCTGAAGCTTCCTCCAACTTGGCGCGGTATGACGGGGTGAGGTATACGCATCGGAGCAAAGATGCTGAGAACGCCATCGACTTATATTTCAAAAGTCGCGCCGAAGGATTTGGTGAGGAGGTCAAGCGTCGCATCATTTTGGGTACCTATGTGCTGAGCTCTGGTTATTATGATGCCTACTACCTTCGTGCACAAAAAGTCCGCACACTTATCCGTCTGGATTTCATGAAGGCTTACGAAACCGTGGATGCTCTTCTTACCCCGACTTCGCCTTTTGTTTCTTTCAAAGCGGGTGAGAAGAATGAGGATCCCTTGGCCATGTACCTGAGTGATATTTATACCATTTCTGCGAACCTGGCGGGGATTCCGGGCATCTCAATTCCCTGTGGTTTAAATTCTGAAGGATTACCGGTTGGGCTGCAGATCCAAGGTAAACCTTTTGGTGAGGCAGACCTGTTGGCTATCGCCAACGCCTACGAAGAGGCGCATGATTATTCCAGTCAGCATCCATCTTTGTAGAAAGGAAGGTAACCACGAATGGACACGAATGAACACGAATCTAAGGTTATGTATGCTGAAGAGGTGTACCAAATTATTGGATTTTCAATGAATCTATTGAAAGCGGTGGGGCATGGATTTCATGAAAAGATTTATGAGAATGGACTGGTTGTTGATTTTAAGCAAGAATCCATAGAGTACCTTCAACAGCCTGAATATAAAATTGACTACAGAGGTGAGATCCTAGGTGTGTTTATACCTGATCTTATTTCACATGGTAAAATTGTAATCGATACAAAAACAATCGATAGAATCACTGACCACGAAAGAGGAAAAATGCTCAATTACTTAAGGACGACCGAAATGCGCCTCGGCTTGATCATTAATTTCAAGCACGCCAAACTGGAGTGGGAACGGATAGTATTATGAATGTTCGTGTCAATTCGTGTCCATTCGTGGTTAACTTTTAAAACCATGGAATACGAAGTAGTCATCGGTTTAGAGGTTCACGTCCAGGTGCGGACGAAGTCCAAGATTTTTACATCCGTGGGTGTAGGTTTTGGTTGCGATCCCAATACTTTGACGGATCCCGTGGTGCTTGGCTTCCCCGGTGCGCTTCCAGTTATTAACAAGGAAGCGGTAGAAAAATCTGTTAAGGTGGGTATGCTACTTCAGAGCGAAATTCCCGAAGTCACCAAGTGGGACCGCAAAAACTACTTTTACCCGGACAGTCCGAAAAACTACCAGATCTCCCAATTCGACCAACCCATTTGTGAAGGTGGAAAAGTGGAGATCGAGTTACCAGGACCTTCGCGCAATGTGATGGGCGAGCACAAATGGATCGAGCTAACTCGCGCTCATCTCGAGGAAGATGTCGGGAAGCTCAATCACTTCGACGGCTATAGCCTGGTTGACTATAACCGGGCTGGCACGCCTTTATTGGAAATTGTTTCTGAGCCGGTTCTGCACGCACCGGACGAAGCGTTTGCCTATCTGAATGCTCTCAGGATGCTTATGATCTATGGCGATATTTCTGACTGTGACATGGAAAAAGGGCAGATGCGTTGTGACGCGAACATCAGTATTCGGCCTGCCGGTCAGGAAGAACTCGGTGTGAAGGTTGAAATCAAAAACATGAACAGTATCTCCGGAGTGCGGAATGGCCTGGCCTACGAAATTGAGCGTCAGATCCAGACGGTGAAAGCCGGAGGCGCCATTGTTCAGGAAACGCGTGGATGGGATGCCGCCAAGAATGTGACCTATCACATGCGTTTTAAGGAGGAGTCTCATGACTACCGTTATTTCCCGGATCCAGATTTGATGCCCGTGCGTATCGATGATGCCTGGCGGAAACGAATAGCAGCAACAATTCCGGAACGTCCCTATGATCGTCAGCGCCGGTATTATGAAGACTACGATTTGCCATTCACGGTGACCTCTGTGTTGGTACCGGACCCGAAACTCTGTACTTTTTTTGAAGAAGCAGCCAAGGCCTGTGGTAAAGCGCGGCAGGCGGCAAACTGGCTGATGAACAATCTACTGGGTGAGTTGGGAAATGCGGGACTCTCGCTATCTGAAAGCAAGATTAAGCCTGCCCATATTGCGGAGTTGGTGAATCTCATTGAGGAGGGCGCAATTTCCAAAAACATCGCCAAGGAACAAGTCTTCGGGACCATGTTTGAAACCGGTGATATGCCGGCTGCTATCGTGGAAGAAAAGGGGCTGAAGCAAAGCAATGATACCACAGAGCTGGAACCTGTTTGCCAGGAAGTGATTGACGCCAATCCGGGACCGGTTGCTGAAATTCAGGCCGGAAATGACAAAGCCATCAATTTTCTCAAAGGGCAAGTGATGAAAGCCACGCGCGGTAAAGCCAATCCTGCCTTGGTGGATCAAGTGCTCAAGGAACTGATTGATAAAAAAGGTTGAATTTAAAGTGCAGCCTTTCTTTAGTACTTTCCCGAAAATGAGTTCTCAAATATCACTTGCATTGATCTGAAAAAAATATGAGCGGAAAAGATTTTTCCGAAGTCGTCGACCTCGTAATGAAAGACGACTCTCGATTTGGCAAAGGCGCCTATTATTTTGTTCGCAAAGCTCTGGATTTCACCGTGAAAGAGCTGAACGAATCCAAAAAGGAACGCCCTTCTCACCACGTCTCCGGGCAAGAGCTACTCGAAGGCATCCGCAAATATGCGCTCGATCAATATGGTCCACTCACTTTGACGGTGCTCAAAGATTGGAACATCAAGCGCTGCGCTGATTTTGGAGATATTGTATTTAATCTGGTCGAATTCGGCGTGCTGGGAAAAACGGACACAGATCGTCGTGAAGATTTTTCGGGGGGTTACGATTTCAACGATGCGTTTCTTCAGCCTTTTGTCCCCAACAACCGTCGCATCCCCAACTTTCGCGCGAATAAGGATAAAGGTCAAATGAGTGACGGCTTGTCCTGATGGATTCCCTCGATTCCGTTCTGCAAACGTTATTTGCACAAACCATCCACCGCAAAGTTCTGGACAACGGACTAACTGTCCTGGTTCGAGAGGATTCGAGCAGTCAGGTAAGTTCTGTTCAATTGTGGGTAAAAACGGGTAGTATTCATGAAGGCTCACTCCTTGGAGCCGGTGTATCTCACTACCTCGAGCATATGCTTTTCAAGGGAACGGAGAAGCGTAGCGGAAAGGAGATCTCGCGTGAGGTACAAAGCCTCGGAGGTTATATCAATGCCTACACTACATTCGGTCGCACCGTTTATTATATCGATCTACCGAGCGAGCATACACGGGGAGCGATTGATATCCTAGCCGATGCCGGTTTCAACTCCACCTTGCCGGCTGAAGATGTGGATAATGAGCGGGAGGTAATTCTTCGAGAAATTGACATGGGATTGGATGATCCCGATCAGCGCCTTGGCAGGGCTTTGTTTGAAACGGCTTATCGCACACATCCGTATAAGTATCCGGTGATTGGCTACAAAGATGTTTTTAAAACAATCACTCGCGATGAATTGCTTGATTATTATCACCGGAGATACGTACCCAACAATATGGTACTCGTAGTGGTTGGAGATGTGTTTGCTGAAGATGTTTTCGAGTCCGCTACAGAAATTATTGGAGCGTACCAACGTAAACGCCTCGACAATGTCTATATTCCCGCGGAACCGGCAGCCCTGGCCAAGCGTGAGCAGAGTCTGACTGGCGATGTGAATATCAGCCGCGTTGGATTAGGTTTTTCTGTCCCGGGCCTACACCATGAAGACGCTCCTGGCCTAACTTTGCTCGCTAGCATTTTAGGTAATGGCGATAGCTCCATTTTGTGGCAGCGATTGCGTGATGAGCTGAGATTGGTTCATCAGATCGATGTGTCCACCTGGAATCCCGGTAGTTCGGGGTTACTTTGGGTGTCTATGATTGTGGATCCCGATAAGAAGGAAGCTGCGCTCACAGCATTTTGGGAAGCAATTGAAAGCCTTAAAGAAACTTTAATCGAGGATACCGTTGTTCAAAAGTCTCAGCGCCAGGCTATGGTATCCGAAATCAATAACCGGAAGACAATGAGCGGGCAGGCAGCCCGGATTGGTGCATCTGAAGTTGTGGTTGGCGACCTGGATTATCCACGACAATACCTGGAGCGCATTCAGCGCATTGGCGCGAAGGACCTGCAAGGTTTGTTGAGACGATATGTGGTTGAAGGCCGATTAACACAGGTAACCTTTGATCCCGAAAAAGATGAGGAAACGGCTGAGGTGGCCGAGACTTCAGAAAAATCTGCTCACAAGTTTGAGGAGCTCACTCTCAAGAATCAGGCTCGGTTATTATTTCAGCGGAGTGAAGATTTTCCAAAGGTGCATATACGCCTCATTTTTAAGGGTGGGGCGCTTTGGGAAGCACAAGACAAGCGTGGTATTACTTATCTGGCCGCCACTTTGCTGACCAAAGACACAGAAACTCGTACCGCTTTCGAGGTGGCGACTCTTATCGAATCGGTTGGAGGCACTTTTTCGGAATTCGCGGGTAATAATACCTTTGGATTGAGTCTGGAAGTGTTACCGCAGGATGTGGACTTGGCATTGGATTTACTCGAGCAATCCTTGTTTAATCTTAAGTTGGATGAATCTACTTTTGAGCGCGAACGGGATGGGCAGATAGCTCATATCAAAGAGTCACTGGACGACGTGGTGGACTTTGGCATTCGAGAACTGCGGAAACAATTTTTTGGGAAAATTCCGTATTCGGTAAATGCCTACGGTCGTGTTGAAGATCTTGAATCGCTGGAAACCTCCGATGTGAAAGATTTTTTGGAACCACTTGTACAATCCAGCAATTGTGTAGTGTCTGTGTGCGGTTTGTTTGACCGGCCAGCTTTGGAGTCGAGATTGACTGACTTGCTAAATCGACTGCCCCAGGGCCCTGCATTGGAGAATCTAGTCACTTTCGAACGGCCTGCGGCAACCGGTAGGCAGGAAATAACTTTGGATCGGCAACAAGCGGTCGTTTTTCAAGCCTTTCCCAGTGTAGGAATTCATCAGGATGAACTAATGATTGTCGCCGCTGTGCTGGACGAACTATTCAGTGGAATGAGTAGCCAATTATTTGAGCGTGTGCGGGACGAACTGGGCTTGGCTTATTTCGTAGGTTCCAGCCGTGTAATCGGATTAGATACCGGGATGCTCTTTCTGTATGGCGGTACGCACACATCTACCGCCGAGCAGGTGCTGGATGAAATGAGTAATGAGATCGAGCGCATTCGATCCGGTAAGGTAGAAGCCGATGAATTGGACCGTATTAAAGTGCGTTTGAAAGCTCAGCGTCGTATGAGCCAGCAAACCATTGGCGCGCGCGCTATGCAGGCTGGACTCAATGTTACCTACGGTCTGCCCGTTAATGACTGGATGAACTTTGACGCCAAAGTGGATAAAGTCACCGTCAAAGACCTCGCGCAGTTTGTTGAGTCCTATTTTTCCGAAGACAAACGGCTTGAAATGATTGTCAGGCCGGAATAGGGTCGGCTACTGGTACTTCCTGCTCAAAACGGGATCTTGATTTCATTCACTCCACGACTAAGCAGTGCTTTTTTTAGCCGGTTCAGATCAAAGGTATCTCCTACCTTGATTCCGTTTTTGGCATACCATCCCTGATTCATTTCGAGAGCCATGAGCAAGTCGTCCCGGCGAGACTTTACGCCTTGTTCGTCCATCGGATGCATTGGGTAGATTTCACGAAGTACTCCGTCGGAAGTAAAGTAGCCTATGTCGAGCGGGATCTTGGTGTTGCGCATCCAGAAGCTCATTTGTTTTGGAGGATCGTAGAAGAAAAGCATGCCGCGATTTTCACCAAGCGATTTGCGGTACATGAGCCCTTTTGCCATCTCGATATCTTTATGGGCGATTTGAATTTCGATGGTTTTTCCTCCAATCAGGATTGCATACCATTGATTGAGAGGTGCAGGTTCCGCCGTGGCCGATTCCGCACAACCGGCCATGAGTCCGCTAAAGACAATCAGGTAAAGCACAACCAGTAGCGGGCCCTTGAATGCAAATCCTAAAAATCTAGACATTAGCTACCAACAAATAGATGTTGTTGGATAATGGTAAACAGGAAAAAGCGTCGCGTGTTAGCTGACTGTATCTACGGCGATTCTGAGAACGATGCGGATCAACGCTATCTAGCTGGTTTCTTTGTTCCGGACCGTTTCCTTTCCTTGAAGATGGGTCGCAAGAGCATCGGGGTTTTCGGCGATCTTGAGATCAACCGCGCCCAAAAGGAGTCACGTCTGACTGAAGTGCTATCTTCACCGGCCGTAAATCGAGCAGCGGGCGAGTGGCTGAATAAGAAAAATACGGATGTGGCGGATCAAATAGCCTGGCTGGCCAATGTTTACAGCATCGATGCTTTTCGGCTGCCTGAAAATTTTCCGGCCTGGTTGTCAGAAGGCATGAGGAAGCACGGTCTCAAGTTTCAAATTGTGCGTGGTGCCTTGTTTGCATCCCGTCACGTGAA
>JAPUIL010000268.1 GCA_027297085.1 Verrucomicrobiota bacterium
CCGTTCCGTTGCTGAAAGCTTGGCAGCTGAAGGTGTCCAGGTGATATGCGTGAGCGTAAATCCGGATAGCTGCGGAGCCGCCGCCGAGGCAATTCAGGCTCAAGGTGGAATAGCATCGGCTCTTCCCGTCGATGTGAGTAATGCTTCTGCTGTTTCGGATGCTTGCAACCAGCTCATCGAAGAATTTGGTGGAATCGATATTCTGGTAAACAACGCCGGAATCACCAAAGACAACCTTCTGATTCGGATGTCGGAGGAAGATTGGCAGGTTGTTTTGGATACAAATTTAAGCAGTTGCTTCTACTGGTCCAAAGGGCTGGTGCGTCCTATGACCCGTAAACGCTGGGGCCGAATCATCAATGTTTCCTCCGTTAGCGGTATTGTTGGCAATCCTGGCCAGGCCAACTATTCGAGTGCAAAAGCCGGAATGATCGCCCTTGCGAAGTCCCTGGCTAAAGAATTGGCGTCCCGCTCAATTACCTGCAACGTGGTTGCTCCAGGATTTATTGCCACCGATATGACTTCTTCTTTTCAGGAAGGAGATGTGGCAAAGCAAGTGCTCGCTAATATACCGCTCAAACGCTTTGGAGATTCCAAAGACATCGCAAATCTGGTAACCTATCTGGCTTCTGAGGAAGCGAATTATATTACGGGTCAGGTTTTTACTGTTGACGGCGGTATGACGATTTAAACTCTCATTATCTCAAATCCATCTACATCCAACCATGGCAGATAAAACCACAGAAGAACGCGTTATTGAAATCATCGTTAACCAGCTCAACGTCAACGAAGAGCAGGTAACTCCCGAAGCTTCCTTTCTAGACGATCTAGGAGCTGACTCTCTTGACACCGTTGAATTGATCATGGCGTTTGAAGAAGAGTTCAAAGACGAGATCGATGGCGAAATCCCTGAGTCTGATGCTGAAAAGCTGCAGTCTGTAGGAGACGTGATTTCGTACATCATAGAAAAGTCTCAATAATTCTACCACTGGGCGATTCCTTAGCGATTTGTCCAGCTTCCTATGGCTTACTCCCACCATAACAATCATGTCGTTGTTACCGGCATGGGTGTTATCACTTCGTTGGGCGATACCCCTGAAGTGTTTCATAGCAATTTGTTGAATGGAGTTAGCGGGATTAGCCTCATTGATGCTTTTGATACCGCGGAATATCCGTGTAAGATAGGCTCAGAACTCAAAGACTGGGATCCTACGCGTGTCATGGACATTAAAGAGTCCCGCCGCAACGATCGCTACACGCAGTTGGCGTTGTATGCCTCGATCGAAGCTTTTAAAGATTCCGGCATCGATATGAGTCAGGAAGATCCGTATCGCGTAGGAGTATTTGTAGGTTCCGGAATTGGCGGAATGAATACGATTGAAAATCAATCGTTCACTCTGTTCGAACGGGGACCACGACGAGTATCCCCTTTTATGATTCCCATGCTGATCGCCAATATGGGTTGTGCAAGGGTGGCTATCGAGATCGGAGCGAAAGGTCCGAACTTCGGAATCGTCAGCGCTTGCACTACCGGCACAAACTCAATCGGAGAAGCCCTGCGGCATATCCGCTATGGCGATGCCGATGTGATGATAGCCGGAGGAAGTGAAGCCAGCATTACCAAACTTGCCTACGCGGGATTTTGCCAAATGAAGGCTATGAGTACGGCTAATGATGATCCTGAAAAAGCCAGTCAACCGTTCAACATAGGCCGGGATGGTTTTGTGATGGGTGAAGGTGCTGGCGTGATAGTGCTTGAATCACTCGAACACGCTCAAAAACGTGGAGCCAATATCCTCTGCGAAGTAGCCGGCTACGGAGCCACTTGCGACGCCTACCATATTACCGCTCCGGATACTTCAGGCAAAGGCTTGGAGAACGCCGTTCGGATCGCGTTAAATGATGCCGGACTTCAGCCGGAGGATGTGGATTATGTCAACGCACATGGAACTTCCACCCTCTACAATGACAAGATTGAAACCCTGGCCCTTAAGAATGCCATGGGTGAAGATGTCGCCCGCAAGGTAAAAATAAGCTCTACCAAATCTATGACCGGTCATTTGCTCGGAGCAGCAGGTGGCATTGAAGCCATCACCTGTATCAATATCATCCGTTTGGGAGAGATTCCTCCCACCATCAATTTGAACGACCCGGATCCGGAATGTGATCTCGATTACGTTCCAAATGTGAAGCAGTCTGCTGATGTAAAAGTTGCCATCAGCAACAACCTCGGATTCGGAGGTCACAACGGCACCCTCGTCTTTAAGAAGTACGAGGGTTAGCCCGAATGGCACTCACTTAAGCGGTTTTTTGTCAAATATCGAAGCAAGACCGGCTTCGGGGTCATTCCTTGCAATCGCCGTGCCTAGCCATAGCCTGCTAAGGCGACGGCTGGTGCATGCCAATGCGGGATTTAAGGTTTGACCCCCTCGAAAAAAGGAAATGGACCGTAGATTCGCTTATAACGGCCTTAAGTGAGTGACATTAAGGGTTAGCCCGATTTTCCGATTCCCCATGATCTTACGATCACCGCTACATGTAGCAATGGTCGTGAGACCATTGACGAAAACCTACGGGTCAGAATCGGTTAAAACTTCCCCTTTGGTCTGACGATAAATTGCCGGGCGATTTCGATTCATAGGCTGTGGATCCCGCGGCCATCAACATCGAGGGCAGCTTCCTTTATTGATTCGGAAAGAGAGGGGTGAGCATGAATGGTTCGCGCCAAGTCTTCCGCACTACCTCCATACTCCATATGGGTAACCGATGCGGCGATAAGTTCCGAAGCATTATGGGCCAGAATCTGAACCCCTAGAAGTTTGTCGGTCTTGGCGTCTGCAATGACTTTCACCAGTCCTTCCGTCACATCCGAAGCGATCGCTCTGCCATTTGCCGATAAATTGAACTTCCCTGTTACAACCTCAATTCCTTGCTCTTTGGCCTCTTGTTCTGAAATTCCAACTGAAGCAATTTCCGGATCGGTGTAAATGACGTTGGGAATCACCTCGTAGTTCACGTGACCTGCCTTACCGGCAATAATTTCTGCTACAGCTACACCTTCTTCTTCCGCTTTGTGGGCAAGCATGGGTCCTGCCACGACATCGCCTATGGCATAAATACCGGGTATGTTGGTCTTGAAATGTTGATCGATCTGAATACGTCCTTTGTCATCCAGTTTAACACCCACCGATTCTAATCCTGTATTTTTCGTATTGGGTTTACGCCCCACGGCCACCAATACTATATCAGCCTCGATACGGACATCCTTGCCGTTTTTTTCCGCAGTTAAGACGAGTTTATCCCGCTTCGATTCTGCACCGGTAACTTTTGTCCCAGTGTGAAATATGAGTCCTTGGCGTTTGAATACACGTTCCGACAGTTTGCAAATGTCGTCATCGAAGCTCGGCGCTATCTTTGGTAAATATTCAATCACCGTCACTTTAGATCCCAGGCGCGCCCAAACGGAACTCAGTTCGAGCCCGATCGCACTCGCTCCGATCACGGCCAGCTCAGCCGGGACGGAATCGAAAGCAATTGCCTGGTCGCTGGATACAACGGTCTTCCCATCATAGGGAAGAAATGACAGTTCGATGGGTGTCGATCCCGTGGCAACGATGATGTTTTTGGCGGTTAAAATTGTTTCTTCCTCACCTTTCTTTACGACAATCGTATCCGGATTTTGGATAATACCGAGGCCTTCGAAGATTGATCCGCCTTTTTTGGTTACCAGGGCTCGGACTCCTTTCCGCAGTGTTTCCACAACGGTATCCTTTCGCTTCATAGTTTGGGATAGGTCCATAGATATCCCACTAAATTGGATGCCGTGATTGGCCGCTTTCTTCTCAGCGAAGTGCAGCATCTCTGTTGAGTGTAGTAGGGCCTTACTCGGAATGCAGCCAACATTGAGACAGGTGCCGCCCAATTCCCCTTTTTCTAACAGAGCAGTTTTTAATCCCAGTTGAGAAGCTCGTATTGCAGCAACGTAGCCTCCCGGCCCCGAACCTATTACAACAACATCAAACACATGTTCGCGCATGATTAAATCTCAAACAAGAGCCGGGTAGGATCCTCGATACCTTCTTTCACTTTTACGAGGAATATAACAGCTTCCTTTCCGTCCACGATTCGGTGGTCGTATGAAAGCGCTAAATACATCATAGGGCGAATCTTTACCTCACCGCCAATGGCCATCGGGCGTTCCTGAATGCTGTGCATGCCCAAAATGCCGCTTTGAGGTGAGTTTAGAATAGGAGTTGAAAGCATCGATCCATAGATGCCGCCGTTCGTGATGGTAAACACGCCACCTTGAAGGTCGTCTATGGATAACTTTCCACCCCGCGCTTTTTGGGCGTAGCCCAGGATGTCACCCTCGATCTCGGCGTAGGACTTCAGGTCACAATCACGCACGACTGGAACAACAAGCCCTTTCTCAGTACCCACGGCTATTCCGACATCGTAATAGTGGTTTGTGACAATTTCTTGTCCATGGATTTGCGCGTTGACTTCCGGCACTTCTTTCAAGGCGTTAACCACGGCTTTTACGAAAAAGGACATGAAGCCAAGTTTGTGGCCGTATTTTGCTACAAATTTTTCCTGGTGAAGTTTTCTGAGTCGCATGACTTCTGTCATATCAACTTCGTTGAAGGTAGTCAGGATAGCGGCCTGCTGCTGGGCTTGCACCAGCCGGTCGGCAATTTTTTTCCGCAGACCTGTCATTTTTTTGCGCGTTGTGCGTTCCCCGGAAGGTGCTGGACTTGGGTCAGCTACAACGGGATCAGGAGTTGGTGACTCAGGCGCTTTAGCTGATTGCAGCATATCGCCTTTGGTGACGCGACCACCTTTACCGGTTCCCTTGATCAAGCTTGGATCAATACCCGATTCGGCTGCAATGCGACGAACGGCCGGGGATACAGGTTTGAGCTCTGATTCGATTTCTGGAGCAGGTGCTTCTTCAATAGGCTCCTCCTCAGCGGTAGGTTCCGGTTCAACAGCGTCTGGCTCTTTAGGTTTTGATGAGCCATCCGCAGATTCATCGATGATGGCGACAACCTGGCCGATATCAACGTCGTCACCTTCCGCCACTTGTAGAGATATTTTTCCGCTTACTTCCGCCAATCCTTCGGAGGTAATTTTGTCTGTCTCCAATTCAAAAAGGACCTGGTCTCGTTCAACAAAATCGCCTTCTTTTACATGCCAGGCAGCAAGGATGCCACTGCTGATCGATTCTCCCACGGGCGGGACTTTTACTTCGGTTGCCATAAAATAATGTAACTATGTTAATCGTTAAATGCCTGATCGAGAAGCGCGCTTTGTTCAAACTTATGTAGCGCGAGAGATCCAACCGCGGGACTGGCGCTTCCGCTTCTCCCTGCATATTTTGGTTTTTGATTAAATGCCAGTTCGAGGCGTGGGGCGATGAAGCTCCACGCACCCATGTTTTGCGGCTCTTCCTGGCACCAAACGATGGCTTCCGCGCTTTTATATTTCCTGGCCAATTCAGTCATCCTGTCTTTGTGAAATGGATACATTTGCTCAACGCGAATTATGGCAGTGTCATTTACGCCATGGTCTTTCCGGTAATTATATAGGTCCCAATAAACTTTCCCAGTGCAGAAGATAATACGCTTAACCTTTTTGGAAGCCTCCGCGTCATCAAGTATTTCCTCAAACACCTTTTCTTGCAAGTCGCTGAAGGGTGAGGCCGCATCCCGGTTTCTCAACATGCTTTTAGGTGCCATGATAATCAGAGGCTTGGTGAAGTCGCGGCGCATTTGCCGTCTCAACACATGAAAGTACTGGGCCGGAGTCGAAAGATTGCATACCTGAATATTGTTTTCTGCTCCTGCTTGCAGGAACCTTTCCAGGCGGGCCGAAGAGTGTTCAGGACCTTGGCCTTCGTAACCGTGTGGCAGCAGCATCACGATTCCGGATACGCGTTGCCATTTGGTTTCACTGCTTGAAATGAATTGGTCGATGACTACCTGTGCTCCATTTACAAAGTCGCCAAACTGTGCTTCCCAGATGCATAACATCTCCGGAAAATCCTGTGAGTACCCGTAATCGAAACCAAGGATGGCTGCTTCCGACAAGGTCGAGTTGTAAACACAGAATTGGGCTTGGCCTTCATCCATGTTGTTGAGCGGAATGTATCGTTCGCGGTTTTTGATATCGTAGAATACCGAGTGCCGTTGGCTGAAGGTGCCTCGTCGCGAATCCTGCCCGCTTAACCGAACCGGCGTACCTTCAACCAGCAAGGTGCCTAGTGCCAGGGACTCAGCGTAAGCCCAATCGATGGGTTGGTCGTCATCCCAGGCTTTTTTGCGACTGGTGATTAGTCGTTTGATTTTCGGATTTACATTAAAACTTTCAGGCACAGTAGTGAGCCCCGTAACCACTTGTTTTAGTAGTTCCCGGCTTACAGAAGTAGGAGCAGGATCGAACGAGTACCGCGTGCCTTGTTCCTTCAGCCGTTTGCGTTCTTTTTTTATGGCCTCCAACGCAGCTTCCTTGTCCGGATTCTCCTCCGATAACGCTTGTTTGTGTTTTACCGATTTGAAGGCTGCTTCCAGAGTTTCATGAAATTTATTCTCGATTTGTTTTACCTCTTGGCCGGTTAAACTTCCTTCTTCTATCAGGTGGTCACACATAATCTGAGAGATACTTTTATGCGTACGAATTTCCTTGTAGAGAGTAGGCTGTGTGAAGGCGGGCTCGTCAGTTTCGTTGTGACCGTGCTTGCGGTAACAATACATGTCGATCACTACATCCCGTTGAAAGATCTGGCGAAACTCAAGGGCCAGTTCTATCACCATGACTACGGATAAAGGGTCGTCTCCATTGACGTGAATTATTGGCGCTTCAATCATCTTGGCCACGTCCGTGCAATACTGGCTCGATCGTGCATCGTGGGGTAAGGTGGTAAACCCAATTTGGTTGTTCACGATGATGTGGATGGTGCCTCCGGTGCGGTAACCTTGTAACTGGGAGAAATTCAGTGTTTCAGCTACTACCCCCTGGCCGGCAAACGCGGCATCTCCATGTATCAAGACAGGCAATACCTTTTTGCGCTCGAGATCTCCGCGGATTCGCTGACGCGCCCGGGTCTTTCCCTGAACAACCGGGTCGACGGCTTCCAGGTGACTTGGATTGGCAGCAATCTGCATTTCCACCTGCGGCCCCGCGTTGGTCGTTATCATGGAGTGAAATCCCAAGTGATATTTTACATCCCCGTCTCCAAAGGCGGTATTTGGTATATAGTTTTCCGCAAACTCCTGGAAAACAAACTCGTAAGATTTGCGTAGCACATTTGTCAATACATTGAGTCGGCCACGGTGAGCCATGCCTACTACAATTTCCTCCACCCCGGCTGTGGGTGCGTATTGCACGATACCATCCAGGGCGGCAATGAGCGTTTCCGCGCCTTCCAGGGAGAAACGTTTTTGCCCCAAGTAGCGTGTGTGGAGAAATCGCTCGAAGGACTCGGCCTCCATGATCTTGGTTAAAATTCTAACTTTTTTCTCCGCATCGAAGTTGGGGCGATTTTGGGAGGGTTCGATCCGGTCCTGAATCCAACGACGCACTTCTGTT
>JAPUIL010000269.1 GCA_027297085.1 Verrucomicrobiota bacterium
CTGGTTACAATAACAGGAGGTGACGAATACGTTCTGTTCGGCCCATAAAAACTCATTTTATCCCCGATCCATTCCGCTCTCTCGTTCCCCATGTGCGCACCCTTCCACCACACTTTGCAATAGAAGCTGTTTCCCCGATCCGTTTTAAACATAGCCGTGTTATTCCAGAACGGATTGTTATACACGTTATCCTGGAGGACTGGATGGTCATCACCCCATCCGTGACAGGAAACCTCAACCAGCTTTTCACCGGTCACTCCTACCAGATGTGCCGTACAATGCGTCGGATAATACATCGGCGGAAATCCATAGCGCCATGTCCTCGAGCCGTCCGGATTATAATAGAGAGACTCTAATCCATCGTGTTGGTAAAATGATTCACAGTGGAATACGGTTCCAAATTTGCCTTCCTCGTAAAACTTCCGAGCTGAAATGACGAACTGCTGATAATAACTTGTCTCAGCCATCATGTAAGTAAGCCCGGTCTTTTCGACAATTTCCAAAAGCTCATAGGCTTCTTCCATCGAGCCACAAGCAGCTGGCACAGCACTAATGACATGTTTGCCATGCTCCATTGCCAGTTTCACGTGCTTCACATGATCCGGTGCGGGAGTAAAAATTCCAATAGAATCTATGCTCGGATCCTTCACCATCTCCTCCAGAGAGTGGTAGGACTTCGAACAACTGTACGTCTTCATTAACGCCTGCCTTCTCTCCGGAATCAAGTCGGTCACCGCCTCAACGATGCAATCCGGATGTTCGTGCCACTGAAACTGCAAACCGAACCGCCCACCGGCTATTCCCATACGCACCTTATCCTTAGCAGCTGATCTACCTCGCGAAGAATACCTTCGCCCCTGAGCTGAAGCCAAAATTTGAGAAGCCCCAAAAACACCGGCCACCGTCATCCCCCCTCGCTTCAAAAATCCTCTACGCGTCACCTGATTCATCAGCTTTTCCCCTCACTCCCTTCTTAAATCTTAAATCCTCCATCTTTCATTTTTCATCCTTCTTTCTTCTGCATTCTACCTTCATCCTTCTACCTTCTGCCTTCCAATTTGATCCAGCTATCAGGCTGGATCAAATTGCGGAATCTTCATCCTCTCCCCACCCTTCAAGGCCGATTGATAAGCAACTAATCCAGGTATGGTATAGGCCAACGCTTCGTAAATATCGATCGCCGGCTTTCTTCCCTTCACTAAAGAATCCACAAATTCATGAACGAGAAAGTTATGCGAGCCGCCATGCCCACTGGGAACACGAAGTTCCCGAGGCATTAGATCCTTCTTGTACCAGAGCTCCTGCTCGTAGGCTTCCACCGCATTTGTTCCATGCTCATAACCTACCTCATCGTTCCCTTTTTGCCTGCTCTGCCGCACGATTTCAGTTTTTAAATCTTTCCCTCCGGTCCCGTTCGTTTGAATTCCTGCCATGGTCCCAATCCAACGCGTTGGATGGCCTGCCTTCACGGGTGAATTCCAGACAACATCAATCCGTGCTGTATTTCCCTTATTCGTCTTAAACTGCGCATAGGTATTCCAGAAAGGATTATTGTAAGCGTTATTCTTCATAATCGGATCATCATCTCCCCATCCGATGCAGCTAACTTCAACCATTCGTTCGCCCGTCAATCCAACAAGGTAGGATGCATTGTGCGTATAATAAAACCCCGGCGGAAACCCATAGCGCCAGGTTCTTTGTCCTTTTTTCCACTGGTCTCCATCTTCGCCATCATCTCCGTTTTCATAATACAACGTTTTCAATCCGGGATGATGATAAGCACTTTCAAAATAGTATAAATCTCCCAACAAACCTTTGTTATAAAAGTCTCGTGTCGATATCATGAAGTCACGGTAGTAACTCGTCTCCGCCATCATATAGGTAAGGCCTGTTTTCTTCACGGTATCCAAAAGCCGTTCTCCTTCTTCAACCGTTCCCGTACAGGCCGGAACCGCGGATAAAACATGTTTTCCATTTTTTAAAACTTTGATCGCATGATCCACATGATCCGGCGCGGGAGTAAAAACGGCGATGGCATCAATGTTCGGATCCTTCACCATCTCTTCGAGCGAAGGATAAGTATTAGCACACTCGTATACCTCCACCATCTTTGCCAGTCGCTTTGGTCGCAAATCGGTCACCGCCACCACCTCGCAATCCGGATGCAACTTAAAAGCCCAGAAATTGTTCCCAAATCGTCCACCAGCGACACCGACCCTTAATTTCCTAGACTTCTTAAAAGCTGACCTCTGACTTAATAACGTTGAGGGCACCGATGCACCGAGTGCAGCTAGACTACTCGACTTGAGAAACGTCCTACGTGTTTGCGTCGTACCTAAACCAGCATGGATAATATTTTTTTGCATAATCAACCGCCTCAATATTTGGGTTTACCAAGCCTCTAAGTTATATGCTCCAAAACTGAGCTACAAGGGATAAATCACCAACCATGCAGCAACTTCCGAATAAGCAAAAGAGGCAAACGGCACGCCCAATCAGGTCAGAGCGCTGCGGATAATCCGCATTAATGCTTTACGCAAGATCTGGCGCCTCGGAACAAAGACCTGGAACCGATACTCGATCTTCGGGCTGAACCGTTTACCAAAAATAAATGTCAGATTAGACGGTCGGACAGTCAACTAAAAGCGATACTTTCGCCTCTAAATTCTCACCTCCCGATCCAGCTAAGCCATCCGGTCTCCTGAAGTTCTGACAGGAGTTGAAGCGCAGCAAGGGTCGGCCGATGGGTGGGGGTTTACCTCAGCGTTCCAGCCACACCGGCTGCACAAAAGCGCCATTGACGGCCGAGTCCCAAACCGCGAACCGCACCCACTTCTTTCCCTTTGCGTCGAACGGAATCGAAAAGTGCTTCGTACCCATCGCGCCCAGTTCGGTGGCGCGAATAATCTGACGGCCCGTCTTCTCGCCGTCGCCCCAGACCACCTCGACGAACTCAAGCGGGAACGTCCAGTCCACGTCCGCCACGATCGTCCGCCTGTTGCCAGTGCCTTCAACGGAGTAATTCCGGATAAAAATCTCGCCCGTAGTCACGAAGAAATCACCGTGGCTCAACGCCGTCAAAATTGGAGTCCAGTCGTCGTCCGGTCCGGGCACGCGGTCGAGCTTCAGGTAGTTGACGGTGAATCCGGGAAACAGGTCGTCGTGCGGCCATTTCTGGTAGGTGTCGACGTCACCGATCAGCACCTTGGGGCGTAGTCCCGAGCCGGCATACCGGTTGTTCATTTCGTCGAGTGCATCGAAAGTGCGCAACTCGGCGAGGCGTTGCTCCGAGAGATCCATGCCCATACCGGGTTTGAATGCGAGGCCGAGGTAATGGTCGCTCTTCGCGAAAAACTTGTCCCAATACGCGTCCGGATGAGCGGCTGAACCCTTCGTCCGGGGATGCGCCGTATACCAATAAGCATTCTCGGACTCCAGGATTTGCTGCATGTCCTGCTCGCTGCCCGCGTGATAAACCTTTCCGAATTTCGGATCCTGCTCGGTCACTGGCTGCCCCTCTCGCCGCACTTTCGACCAGAAGAACGGCCGTGGATTGATAAGGTTGACGTGGCCCCCGAAATACGTGTTCGGCTCCTCCCACGGGACGACGAGAAAGTCCTTGTCCGACGCGCGGCGCGTGCCTTCGAAATAGTCCTGCTGGTCCGCGAAACGCAGTGCGCCGGGATCGGTTTTCTGCAACTTGTCGGCGTGGAAATCGCTCAGACCGACGATGTTCAACCCGAGCGCCTTCATGGCCGCCAGATCTGGCGACTGGGTATCGAGCGAACCTGATTGGCGGAGTCGATCGGTAAACTGCACGTGAAAGTGGTTTACCAGCGTCTTATAGCCAGGAATCGAAGCGAACGTGTCATTGTGTGTGAACGCCAGGACTGCGGCCCGCGTGGCCGCGGCATCGTCGGGGCTAATATAGAAATACGTGGCCATCCGCTGCAGCGTCCCGGG
>JAPUIL010000027.1 GCA_027297085.1 Verrucomicrobiota bacterium
CCGATAAATCTTCTGGAACTTCCATCCCAGCTAATCGAGCTGCCTGGATCACTCGACGGGCGGTATAGTCCGTTGCGCAAAAAATTCCTACCGGTCTGGGAAGAGAAAGCAACCAATCCCTCCAGACACTCAACGGCCGAGTCACCCAACCCTGTGGGGCGGCTACTACCTCCTCACCGCTTTTTTCCAGGCAGGCTTCAAAACCCGCCTGCCGTAGTTTCGTATATAAATTCCCGGTTAAACCCGCATAGGCAAAATGTTCAAAACCTGCCAAAAGAAACTTTTCCGCAACCAAGCGGCCCACATCCTCGTCATCCACTAATACAGAAGGCGCCCGGTTAATTTGAGAAAGGTTCTCGACATTCACTAACGGCATACGTCCCAGCCAGTGTGACTCAATCCAACGGTCACTTACCAAACCGCCTATCAGCCCTGCTAAATTCCCATGCTCCACCAACTCACCCAACAGCTCCTCCTCACCCACATTCAATGGAATGGCTCGCCATGCACCCGTTTTCTCTGCATATGCCTGCACTCCACGAAACAGCTCAACCATCGAGTCGAACTCCGATTCGAAGAAGACAGCCACCACAGGTTGACTTAGGTCAAACGGCGTTTTTCTCATCAATATAATCAAAGGAGTGTAAATACTCCATATTTTGCGCATATAGTTACATGCTTTTTTCGTTTTTACGTAAAGACAGTTTTCTTACCCTGTGATATTGTCGCTTCGGGTAAACAAACGATCCCTCCATAACCTATATTTCATTTTTATATGAAAAAAGCACTCATCACAGGTATCACTGGGCAAGATGGATCTTATCTTGCAGAAATCCTTCTTGGAAAAGGTTACGAAGTACACGGCATCATTCGCCGTTCCTCATCTTTCAACACCGAGCGTATAGATCACCTTTATTCAGACCCGCATTCGGCAAATACCAATTTGCACCTCCACTACGGTGACCTGGCTGACTCTACCCAGATGGTAAAATTGCTATACGACTTGCAGCCGGACGAAATCTACAACCTCGGAGCACAAAGTCACGTTCGCGTCTCGTTCGACATCCCGGAATACACGGGCGACGTAGTCGGTGTAGGCACTGTCCGTATACTTGAAGCAATCCGCGAAGCCGGTATGGTCAAAAAAACCCGTTTCTACCAGGCCTCTTCTTCCGAAATGTTCGGCCTGGTTCAAGAAGTTCCTCAGACAGAAAAAACACCCTTTTGGCCCCGCAGTCCCTATGCTTGCGCAAAGGTTTATGCTTACTGGCTCACTGTAAACTATCGCGAGTCCTACAACCTCCACGCGAGTAACGGTATCCTCTTCAACCATGAATCTCCCCGTCGCGGCGAAACCTTCGTTACCCGCAAGATCACCCGGGCAGCGACACGCATCAAAATGGGCCTTCAAGACAAACTATACCTTGGTAACCTCGACGCAAAACGTGACTGGGGTTATGCTAAAGAATACTGCGAAGGTATGTATCTCATGCTTCAACAAGACAATCCGGACGATTATGTCCTCGCCACGAACGATACACATTCCGTTAAGGAATTCTGCCAGGAGACTTTTGCGAGCCTCGACATGGACTTCGAAGAATTTGTCGACTACGACAAACGCTACGAACGCCCCGCTGAAGTGGAACTTCTCATCGGCGATCCAGCGAAAGCAAAGAAGCAGCTCGATTGGGAACCCAAGACAGATTTCAAGGGATTAGTAAGAATCATGGTTGAAGCCGACCTTCAATTGGCTAAAAAGGAACTCGTTGTAAAACAAGCTTCAGCAGATTAAACCTTTTAAAACCTATGGATCCCTCCTGGAAAGTATATGTTTCCGGCCATCGCGGCATGGTCGGCTCAGCCGTTGTCCGAAAGCTGGAAAGCCTCGGTTACGAAGAAATTGAAACGGCAACTCGAGACGAACTCGACTTAACGGACCAGACAGCCGTTCGAAGGTTTTACGAACTTGAAAAACCTGACGCGGTCATAATTGCCGCAGCAAAAGTGGGAGGCATAGGAGCTAACAGCGCTTATCCGGCTGATTTCATTTATGAAAACCTGGTCATTGCGGCAAACCAGATTCAGGCAGCGTACGAATTCGATGTAAAACGACTCCTTTTCCTAGGCAGTTCCTGCATTTACCCGAAACATGCTCCTCAGCCTATGCCGGAGAGCTGTTTACTAACGGGCGAATTGGAACCCACCAATGAACCCTATGCCATCGCCAAGATCGCGGGGCTAAAGCTGTGCCAGTATTACCGCAAGCAATACGGAGTTATCTTCCACTCACTGATGCCAACCAACCTTTATGGTCCGGGAGACAATTACCACTTGGAGCACTCTCATGTCCTGCCTGCCTTTATTCGCAAGTTTCATGACGCGAAGGAAAAGGGAGACTCTGAAGTAATCATGTGGGGATCGGGTACTCCGCAACGTGAATTTCTTCATGTGAATGATCTGGCTGAAGCTTCAATCTTCCTGATGGGATTGGAAAATCCACCTGATTGGGTCAATGTCGGGAGCGGAGACGAAGTTTCCATTCGGGAATTGGCCCACCTCGTAAAAGAAGTGGTTGGGTATGAAGGAAAGATTGTTCAAGATTCGACCAAACCGGACGGCACGCCACGCAAGTTGCTGGACATCTCGCTTCTGAATAACCTCGGCTGGCAACGAAAGATCGACTTGAAGAGTGGGATTAAACAGACCTACGAATCTTTCCTTCAGGAGCAATCCACGGGTGTAGTTCGCAGCTAAAAAACAACTTTCCGCACTGGCCGGAATTGACCTAGAGAGCCACTTTATCCGGTAGATGCAATGGGGATGATAATCGTCAATGGGATAATGCATCCATGCGATTGGACGCTTATCAGGATATTTCCTTAAATAAAAAGAAAGGGTTCCCAAAACAGGACGACCAAGCCTTGAACATCTTATCTACCTGAAGAAACGTCTGCCCGGAATCTGCTTGGAAATTGAATGAAAGGCCTGTGTATAAAACTGATTAGTCGCATAACTCCCAGTTGCCGGGACATGGCGAAACTATGCTCACAGTCCATCGATCGAAAATTGACGTTTTGGGAACGCGTGCGCATGCGCATGCACGGTTGGATATGCAGCTGGTGCATCGATTATTCCGATCAGGTTCATAAAATCAGTGATTCGGTTCGCAATGAAGGAGAATCCCTGGCCGAGTTGAAAGACGGTCAGCTAACGGAGGACTGTAAAGCTCGTATGCGAGCTCTTATGGAGGAATCCAAAAAAGAGGAGTCCAGCGAATAAGGCTAAAGCCGTTTATCCGGCGAAGACCAATTGTCCTGAAGACACTTCCTCAAGGCCATCCGGGCGCGGTGCAGAATCGTCCATAAATTCTGCGGAGTAATTTCCAGCTTTTCCACAATCTCCTTACTATCGATCCCATCGATCTCGCGCATAATGTACACCTGCCGAATTTTTGAAGGCAGTTTTTCTGAACAGGCAAGAAACTGGGACATAAACTCCTGACGGTCCACATTCTCCCACTGTTCAGCAGACCAATCTGCAGGAGAAAAATCTCCGTGCAACCAATGGCCATTCTCTCCAAAATGCTCTTTCTCTTCGTCCTCGTAGAAGGATGAAAGCTGTGAAAACGTTTTCTCACGACTGCTCTTTCGGTAATAATCCATAACCTTGAACTTCAGGATACCCGTTAACCAGGTTTTCAAAGTAGATCGACCTCCAAAGTTTTTGAGGGACTTGATCCCAGCTAAAAACGTTTCTTGAACCAAGTCTTCGGCTACCGAATGATTATTCACGCGCATCATCGCGTATCGATAGAGGTAATCACCGTAGGCATCGATCCAAGTCGAGGGATCAAGTGTTTCGAGTGATTCTGACCGGGTCGCTTCCACAACAAAAAGTGAGGTTGATTTGCAGGCGACTGACACCAATTGTCAAGAACCGCCCATGAATGCTCCCATCAAAATTACCTACAACGCACCGTTTGTTCTCACCTACTCGCTTATTTGTCTTGTTGTCCTCTTGGTTTCAGGGCTAACAGACGGGAAAAGCACCCTTCACATATTTAGTGTTCATGGCAGCGACAGCTTATCAAACCCGCTGGTATATCTTCGCATGGTGGGACACACAATGGGGCATATTAATTTTTCCCACCTTTTAGGCAACCTCACCATTATCCTGCTCATCGGTCCAATTCTTGAGGAAAAATACGGGTCGCGCGACCTCACAATCATGGCACTTATCACAGCGGGTATCACGGGCCTGCTTCACATGCTCTTTTTCGAAGGCATGCTATTGGGAGCTAGCGGGATTGTCTTCATGTTTATCGTCCTAAGTTCCTTAGTGAATGTAAAAAGAAAGACTGTGCCGCTCACCTTTATACTCGTGTGTATAATTTTTCTCGGCAATGAGTTCTTACTCTCCTTCGAAGAGGACAGCGTATCCCAATTTGCTCATATACTAGGTGGTATTTGCGGCAGCGTCTTTGGCTTCTTTCGGGCGAAGTAGGCTGGTTTAAATGTGATCACTGCCGAGAACCAGCTCTCCATGGGGCTGGCTTAATTCTGCCTCCGCGGTATCTTCCTCAGTAATGAAAAACGCCACGCTATTGGAAGATATAGGAGAATTTTCTTCGAGCTCGAAGAAGTAGAGGCCCTGATCTTTTTCCTGCATTGGAATAATTCCTGCACGATACAGCACATTGGCGTTCGAATCTCTCAACCAGAGAAAATAGTTCTTACCCTCCTGGCGTTTCGGCAATTTCTGAATCGCTATAAACCCGTGCTTGCTCTGGGGATCAAAGACAGCATAGCCACTGCCCAAGGTATTTGCCAGAGGTGATCGATTTACACTTCCAGGTAGTTGTTCCGGATGTTCCCAAAACCTTTCGACCATCTGAGCCAGATGAACAAAATTCTCGAGTTCATCGACAGGCATAACAGTGGGTAAGACTTCTACAACAGAGGACTGGGGGTCCATCCGCACAATCAGAACAACCGATTGATTACTAGATTCACCAGTGATAGGATTTCTAGAAGTAAATAGCAGTGTCAGCCCCACCCCAAACATCAATGCGGCCACCATTCCCCAACCCGCGAATTTGGCCCACGGGATGGTGATCACCGGACTGGGTGTAGCGATTGGAGCTTGCGCTTCAATTTTATTTTGAATCTGGCTCAGAACATGACCAGGAGCCATGTGCTGGGGCAACGCCCGAACTTGATCTTCCAAGGCGGACTCAAGTTCTCTTACGAGCAACGTCAACTCGGTGTCGGACTCCAGCCTTTCTTCAAAAGTACGCCGTTCGTCTGCCGACAATTTATCCAGCACATAGAGACTGGCTAGTTCTTCTGTATTCGTATTCATACCGCGGGTTTTGTTAAAGTAGTCCTTAATTGAAAGAGTCCACGCTTTAGCCACGACTTTACCGTACCTAGTGGTTGCTCCATGGTGGTTGCTATTTCCGAATGGGTCATCCCCGAGAAAAGCGCCAATTCCAATGCCCGTTTTTGTTTGGACGGAATATCCTTCAAGGCATCTTCCACTTGTTCTCGTGCTTCGTGCTGAGCGACGATTTGGCGGACCGTTTCCGGAGCGGCCCAATCCTGGTCCCGTTCGGCCTCAAATGTGGTCACATCCAATTCGCGTTTCAGCTTTCGAATTCTGTCAATACAGGTTCTGCGCATAATGGTAACTGCCCAGGTAAAAGGCCGCGATTTTTGCGCATCGTAATACGCCGCATGGTTCCAGATCTTGACGAATGTATCCTGCAATGCCTCTTCCGCCTCCGAAGGATTTCCCAACATGCGCATTCCGAGTGAGTACAAAGGAGTAGAGTATTTATGATAAATTTCCTGGAGAGCATTAGTATCTCCTACGCCCATCTGCGCCAGCAGACAGGCTTCTTCGATTGCAGCTTCGTGTTGTGCTGTCGGAGACATTGCCAGAATTTATTACCTCAGTTATAAAGGAGGGGCTGGCCGGTACCACTACCAGCCCCGGGATCAGTCAGGTTTTGCTAAAATGGGCGTTAAGCTTTTTGGCGACTTCCTCGGCAGCTTTAATAATCACCTCATCCATGTTATCCTGTGGAGTACGACTAGGACGCGGATACGTCCGAGCTTTGATAATTTTAAAATCAGTTTTCTCCCCATCCTCATGGAGTGTCACCCAAGCGCGAAAAACGAGATCGTTTATTATCTCCGTTTCCAAGCTCTTAAAAAATATTCGTAACTGAAGTCCATCCTTTGGGGTGCTGGCACTCCAACGTTCCGCCTCAAAATTGATCCCCCAGTCTTGCTTTTCGAAAACTTTAATAAAGTTCCTCTTTATACGTATATACATATCCAGGTCATTATGGTACGCCCGAAAACTGATCAGGCTATCAGCTACTACAAGGAGCATGGTTTCTTTTTCTGAATCCTCAGAGGAATCGGAGTCTTGAGCTATCACTGGGGAAAAGAACCCTAGTAGGAGAATTGCCAAAGCCGGCAACAGGGATGTGCGAAATAGATTAGGCATGATTAGGTTAGTTGCAAAGATTCTTACGCAGACAGATGTTTGATGGATGCAATTAAAAAGGAAATTGCTCCAAAGGTCAAAACGACACTTTGACGCTAAAACCTCCGATCTCCAAACAAAGGAGATTGAAATATAACCGGCAACTACTCAAAGCTGGCACGGAAATGAAGGCTAACGGAATACTCGCTCTCCTGACAGATTTCGGCACCAGTGACTGGTATGTGGCTAGCATAAAGGCGGCTGCTTTGAGCTCAAACTCAGCGGTTCAGCTCGTGGACATCACTCACGAGATCAGTCCCGGTTCGATCTCAGAAGGTGCCTTTGTATTAAGCCGCTGCTTTAATGATTTTCCTGCAGGGACGACTTTTGTAGTAGTCGTCGATCCAGGAGTAGGAACCACCCGCAGTCCGGTGATTGTGGAGGCAGGTGACTACTTTTTTGTCGGACCAGACAACGGAGTTTTATACCCGGCCATTAGCCAACTGACCATTCGCGATCAGGTCCGTATCGAATCGGAAGCTTGGATGGGTAGAAAAACAAGTGCCACTTTTCACGGACGCGACATCTTCGCACCGGCTGGAAGCTGTGCCGCTTCGGGAGTCCCGATTCAGGAAGCCGGAGCTACTGCCGATGATCTGGTACCTTTTGAATTTCCACAACCACAGGAACTGGATGGAAGAACCACCGGCCAATTCCTTTACTTTGATCGTTTTGGAAACGGACTCACCAACCTTCTGCCCGATCATGTGAATGGCTCAAAATTAGCCGGCCTGCGGGTTAAGGACACCGTCTTTCCCTTGGCAACAACTTTTGGGCAGGTGGAGGTAGGAGAGCCAGTCTGTTACTGGGGGTCGAGTGGATTTTTAGAAGCTGCCATCCGGGAGGGAAACGCAAAAACCGGTTTCCAATTATCTGAAATCTCGAAAGTAGAACCGGTCTACTAGAATCGGGTAGGACTCCCTATTCGGTCAACCGAGCCACACGTAATTTCTCCGCCTTCCAAATACTTTCCAATCTGGAAAAATCTTCCTCTTTCGTCCCGCTTATCAGACAAAAATCATATTGGTCCCAAAGAGGCATTTCCTTTTGTGCGGATTCCAATCGGTGGTCAATAGCGGCACGGTCCTCTTTCCCACGATCGATCAGCCTTCGCTCTATTTCGTCGAGACTGGGGGGCATCAAAAACACGGTTACCAAGCGCTGATTTAACAAAGCATCCTTTTCCGCTTCTCTTTGAAAAGCCGCTACGCCCTGAACATCTATGTTCATGATGAGATCTTGGTTTTGAGAAAGTTTTTCCTGAATCTCAGCCTTCAAAGTACCGTAGCGGTGATTGTGGCTGTGCACCTGAGCGTATTCATAAAAAGCGCCTTCCTCTATCATTTGATCAAAAACCTCATTGCTGAAGAAAAAGTAATCTACTCCATCAATCTCTCCTTCACGAGGAGGCCGAGTCGTGGAAGTAATGACCCGCTGAATACGGGTATATTTATCGGTCATCCGGGAACAGAGCGTACTCTTGCCGGTGCCGGTCGGGCCGGCCAAAATTAATAGTAACGCCAATTCCTGGTCAGGTGAGCCCATCGTAGTGAGAATTCCAGCACCACTAGTAGGTGAATGCCGTAATACTCAAGACCAGACCATAGACCAAAACAAGTCCACCAATGAACTTGGGCCGGCCCTGGGTTTGAAAGAGCCACTCAAAAAAGTCCCGTGCCCGGTAAGGAGCAACCGCCAGATAAATAGAAAGCACGATCAGAAAGTAAGCAAAGACTACCAAAAATAATCTCCCCGGGATATCATATAAGGCAAAGGCCGAACTCAGAAGTTCCGCAGCTCCGAGCAATAAGCAAATACAGACACCACGCACCGCCAGAAAGTCGGGCACGAAATAGTAAGATAGAACAGCAATCGATGCAAAAACAGCTATCAGGACATTGCGATAGTTTCCGAAGTCCGCCTCGCCCAATTGGGTCACTTTGTAAAGAA
>JAPUIL010000270.1 GCA_027297085.1 Verrucomicrobiota bacterium
GGAAAGGCAAAACCACCGCGGACCCCAATTTCCTCCGCCATCTTGGCACGAGGAAAGTTGGGATCTTTGGTGACATCAGAAATCCATGCTGGACGCTTTCGTTTCAACACTCGACCGGGAAGCCCGATGCCTGAGACAAACCGGGTTTCTTCGGTCACGCGCCGAAATGTCTCAAAACCTGTTTCATTTTCAAAGTACCAAATTCCGCTCGTCACGAGCTCTTCTGAGTCTTCATCGAGCAAATAGGCGTGGCCCACGGGCCAGTCGGTATGTGCGCAGATCAACCCCAAGGCGACGTGCAATGCTTGGGACACGTTTTCTGCTTCATTGGCGCCTATGGCAATTTCCTGCAACAGGAGGACTATTCGAGCTTCTTCTTTGACCGCGAGATCGGCTGCTTCGCGTCGGAAGGTTTCAGAATTAACGGCATCCAATACCCGGTTGTATTCACCCGCAATCTGTCCCACCTCGGTGTGCGGTTCGATTGTGACGTGTTGTGAAAAATCGCTTTTTTGCCGTTGGTGATCCATTTCGACCATTAAATCTAAAATGGCGGTGCTTGCGCCGTGCTCCGCAACATTTAAACCTTGGTGTTCTTCTTCCTCGGTCACCCGTAAGGGTGAGAAACGATTGATCGCGTAGAGAAGTCCGAATCCCATGCCAAAGGCCCAGACAAAGCTGCTAGCAACCCCTAAAACTTGTACGCTCAATTGTTCCCATCGGCCTAAGCCGGTCCCGAACATATCAGGGTCCGCGAACAAGGCCACGGCAATGGTACCCCACACTCCGGCAAATCCATGCACTGGCACAGCGCCGATCACATCATCGATCTGCATCTTTTCGAGCCAAAGGGTTGAACCCATAACAATGACCCCTGCGACCGCGCCGATCGCCAGCGTGGCCCACGGTGTCATAATATGCGCGGAGGCTGTAATGGCGACCAAACCCGCCAGGATTCCATTCATCGTGACCAGAACTTCGGGACGTCCGTAATACCACCACCCGATGGCCAGTGCGGTCAGTCCTCCCACAACGGGAGCCAGAATGGTATTGGCTATTACGAGCGGCACCCGATTATTGAGTTCCAACAGAGACCCGCCGTTAAACCCTAACCAGCCGAACCACAACAAAAAGACCCCTAACGAGGCGATGGGAAGATTGTGGCCTTGCATGGGAACCCGCTGATCAAATCGGCCTTTGCGCGGGCCCAAGATAAGAATCGCTGCCAGGGCTACCCACGCACCTACGGAATGGACGACGGTGGAACCGGCAAAGTCGATGAAACCCAAGTCCTTGAGCCACCCCCCAGGGCTTCCTGAACTGGATTCCGCCCACATCCAATGCCCCGTTACCGGGTAGATTAGCGTGGCAATGACTACGGTCACCATCAGATATCCAGAAAACCGCATGCGCTCAGCCACGGCTCCGGACACTAACGTCGTCGCGGTTCCGCAAAACATCAGCATAAACAAGAAAAACGTGGTTCCCTTGGGATCAGTGACCCAGTTAAAAAAGAAGTCGCTGGTGCCGAACAACCCGGAGGCCGACGCGCCAAACATCAGTCCAAACCCGAAACACCAAAATATCAGGGAGGACGCGCAAAAATCCACGAGGTTTTTAATGGCGACATTGATGCTATTTTTCGCTCGGACCAACCCGGTCTCGAGACATGCAAACCCCGCTTGCATGAGCAACACGAGCGCCGTACAGACCAACAGCCACGAGGTGTTTAGAAGAGAATTCAGGTTATTCATCAGAACATTTTCTTCAGTATTGCGTCTCTAGCTTAAGTCTTTTCATTTAATGAAAAGTGATTCGATTTGGACATGATTGGTTTATTCTCATTCCTTCTTGTTTCGGTTCATCTAAAGCTAGAATTAAGTGGGCTCTCCTGTTGCCCCTTGTTGATAAGCCTGCTTAGAAAATTGCCTCCCTGTGGTCGCAGCATCTTATGCTTCACCCACCTCATGGGCGCCATACGACGGCGCAGCTACAGTCCCTTTCTCGATGGGGCCAGGCCAATTTCGTCATTCAGGGGTGATCTCAAACGACTATGGGGAACTGTTTGGTGGGAGGCTCCGCTTGGATCGAACGTGCTTACCAAAAAGTGTGCACTGACCAAATGGAAGACTGGAGGATGGTGAGGTTTACGGAAAGAGAGGGGACTGATGAGCTTCTAGGTTTCCACTGAAACCCTTTCCCTCACTCACGGAATTCCTTCCTTTTCCCTTTATAAGAAATCATATCAGGCCTTGTTCTTCATGTGGTTCGGAAAGAGGTAATTTGTTTAAGAAAATGAGGTGCATCCTCGTTTATGAGAGTGGGACTTTCTTGCAAAGATGGGTCCTTCTGCGTATGCTCCTCGTGATCTTGCTCATCCTTAGGCCACGATATGTCAGAACGACAAAACATCGATAATTCCCGCATTGAGATTGATCGGCTGGATGATGAAATTCTCCGGCTCCTCAATGAGCGGTCTCAACATGTCATCACTATTGGCAAGGCCAAGCGGCAAGCGGACCCCAATGCCCTTCTTCACACCCCAGGGCGTGAAGCAACCATTGTCGACCGTTTGACGAAATTAAACCCCGGGCCCTTTCCCAACGACGCGATTCGCCCGGTGTATCGGGAAATCATGTCGGCCTCCCTTTCCCTGGAAGGGATGCAGACCGTTGCGTACCTGGGTCCTCCTGCTACGTTTACGCACCTGGCCGCCCTTGGAAAATTTGGCCAATCCGCTAAATACGTTCCGGTCAGTGGGATTAAAGAAGTCTTTGATGAAGTCGAACGTGGGCGGGCTCTTTATGGGGTGGTTCCGATTGAGAATTCAACGGAAGGGGTCGTCAATTTCACCCTGGATATGTTCATCGATTCCAACTTGACGATCTATGGGGAAGTGTTGCAAGAAGTCTCCCATCACTTGATGTCTAAAGCAGACACCGTCGATTCGGTCAAACTGTGTATTCACATCCCCATGCGTTGGCCCAATGTCGGAACTGGTTGGAAAGCCATGTCCCTCACGTGACTATTCGGGAAACTCCCAGTACGGCAGGTGCCGCGGAAAAGTGCGTGGCCGAACCGGATTCCGCAGCTATCGCCTCTGAGCTGGCAGCCCAAATGTATGGCTTGAAAATTTTGAAATCGCGCATCGAAGACA
>JAPUIL010000271.1 GCA_027297085.1 Verrucomicrobiota bacterium
GATGTTTCTTCATGAATTTGAGAGCTTCATCGACGATGATCTCCGAAGAATCTCCCTTAAACTCCTCGAACTTACCCTGGCGGCTCATGATGGGATTGAGGTCAAAGAAGTTGGTGACGGTTAACCAGGTATCGAAACCGACGGCACCTGGGCTGGTAATGTCATCACCGAGCACCGGTACACCCGGTCCACGGATGCCATTTAAATGCCATTTACCGAAATGAGCAGTGGCGTAACCGGCAGCCCTCAATGCCTGCGCAATGGTTTTTTCCTGCAACCGTAAAGGGGCTCCATGATTCCAAACACCGGTCCGATCGTGGTTGCGGCCTGTGAGCACGCTGGCTCGTGTTGGCGAGCAAACAGGTCCCCCGGCGTAAAAACGATCAAAGCGCAAACCGCTGCTGGCCATACGGTCAAGATTGGGAGTCTTTAAAATGGGATGGTTATAATAACCTGTTTGTCCCCACCCTTGGTCGTCGGCCATGACCAAAACAATATTAGGTGGTTCACTGGCGTGTAGCCAAGCAGAGCAAAAAATAGTAGCAGTAAATAGGAGAAATTTCAGGGCGAAGCGTAACAACATACGAATGGTCTGCGTCAGTTTGAAATCCAGGTCAAGTCAGGCCACCAGGGTACATCATTTGATTGAGGAGCACCTGAAGTGGTCCGACCGTTTTTTACAATGGTGGTAATTCGCTCTTCCAGTTGTTTCTCAATCCCCGGCTGTTGACCAAAGATATTCGTTTCCTCACCGGGATCGTCGGACAAATTGTAGAGCTCCCTTTGATTATCGCCATTGGGAAGAATCAGTTTCCAATCACCTTCACGGATCGCATACCGGCCGTTCATGGCATGGTTGATTATGGGCGCACGATTCAGGTTGATAGACGGATTGTCCAAGGCTGGCAGCAGACTCACACTGTCTTCCCCCGCCTCATCCGGAAGGGCTACTCCCAATATATCCGCAAAGGTGGCCAGCAAATCGGTCTGTCCTACCGGGTGATTATAGGATTGCCCGGCAGGAATGCGCGCAGGCCAGCGCATATAAAACGGCACCCGGTGCCCACCTTCATAAATGCTGCGTTTCCCTTCCCTATAAATATGCGAACTATCGTGGTCGAATTCCTCGATCCGCTGCTCCCAGGAACGTTCAGGGCCATTGTCGCTGGTAAATATCACCAAGGTGTTCTCCGCCAGTCCCCGTTTATCCAGGAAATCGAGAATGCGACCCACATGGTAATCGGTCTCGATCATAAACTCTCCGTATCCCCCGGCTTCACCTTGCCCCCAGAATTCAGGCAACGGACAAACCGGATAATGAGGAGAGGTAAAGGGCAAATACATGAAGAAGGGTTTGCTTGCTTCCGCTTGTGTTTGGTCAGTGATCCATTCAATCGCTTTATCAGTAAATCGGGTGAGGCATTGGTTATCGATAAAGTCTGGAGCTACTTCCATGCCTTGGGTGCCCACGACCTCCTTGGTTTCCTCCGGCGTGTTTTGATACGGAGGCATTATACGGTAATCCATGTGCCGATCATTGGGCTTCTTGGCGGTGAAAACCGTTGGCGGCACGGCGGCATAACGCCCTTCAAACCAGGCCAGGATCCCGTAATTCAAGGAAGCCGGTACTCCATAAAAATAATCAAAACCTTTATCCAATGGCATATCCTGAACGGGTTGGCTCCAGTCACGATCTTTCGGTGTACCCGGAAAATCCATACCCAGGTGCCATTTACCCACCATGGCGGTATCGTAACCATTATCGCCAAGCAAGGATGCCAGGGTCATACGACCGTCTTCAATAAGGCAGGGTTTTTCAGCAGTAAACACACCTCGCTTTAAATGGGTCCTCCAACTGTATCGCCCTGTAAGCAATCCATAACGTGAAGGTGTGCATACCGTGTCCGAGCAATGCCCGTCGGTGAAAGTGAGTCCTTCGGCCGCCAAGCGATCCAGAGCCGGTGTTTTGAACTTGGCGCCCGGATTCAGGTTGCTGGCATCCCCATAGCCCTGGTCATCAGTGTAGATGAGAATGATGTTAGGATTCGGCAAAGGTGTTTCCTCGACCACCTCCTTTTTACTACAGCCAAGGAGGAGACTAAATAGGAGGAAAATTGAGACTGACTGAATTCGGAAGAATTTGATAGCGTTCATGAGTATAGGATGAGAACCCCGACTATGATGGTAGTCCAAGCTTTGACAAAACAAATGTCCCATCAAGAAAGGCTTGGTCCCTACCCCAAACCCCGCTTACATCAAAACTGTATGAAATGCATAGCTATTGGAACCGACCATGCCGGGTATGAATTGAAGAAGGTCCTCAAAAACCATCTGGAAAAGCAGGGTTACGAAGTGGACGACTTTGGCACCGACAGCGCCGATTCCGTGGATTATCCTGATTTTATTCGTCCAGCTGCAGAGAGCGTGGCTTCAGGAGAAAACGACCTGGGGATCGTGTTGGGTGGAAGTGGCAATGGAGAAGCGATTGTGGCCAATAAAGTAGCCGGCATCCGCTGTGGACTGTGCTGGAACGAAGACAGCGCCCGCCTGACCAAGCAGCACAACAACGCCAATGTTATCTCTATCGGAGCCCGGATGGTCACTCACGAGCTGGCTATTAGCATCGTTGATACCTGGCTTGGCGCTACCTATGAAGGCGGCCGACACCAGGCTCGTTTGGATAAAATCGAGTAGAACAAGCATCTTGCCTGCTTAGCGCACAGGCTGGTTCCGATACTACTTTGTCTTCTGCCTTATATGAATATTCCGAGCACGAATAAGAAAATTCCCTTTTTTCACCAAATCCTGTAATATTCCTAATTCTTACGTTATATATCCTAAATCAGTCCAAACTACCCTTTGAACAAGAGCGAACAACCCATCAATTTCCACGAGGAACTCCTGGTACAAATGCAACCACGGTTATTTGGCTATATTTTGGGGCTTCTGGCCAATCCTAGCGACGCCAAGGATGTTTTGCAGGAAACAAACCGGGTGATCCTCTCCAAGATGGGTGATTTCCAACAACCAGGCAACTTCAGTGCCTGGACCCACAAGTTCGCCTATTACCAATGTCTGGCCTTTCGACAAAAAATGCATCGCAGTAAACTAAGTTTCGATAGCGAGTTGATTGAACAGCTTTCCGATGCCGCGGACCCGATTAATGAAGCCACCGAGCAAAACTTGCCCCTGCTCTCAATCTGCCTTGAAAAACTTCAGCCAAAGACCCGGGCTATCGTGGCCGACTATTACTACGAGGAAGAACCCGTAAGCTCAATCGCCGAAAATCGAAATCTGAAACAAAATAACGTAGCCCAAATTCTTTATCGGGCGCGCAAAGCACTTTTTGAATGTATCCAGAAGGAAGCACGCAATCAACATGTATAACCCGATCTCCGAAAACCCAGAACACAATGAAATCGTCAGCAAGCTAACTCCAACAACCATGATTCCCAAACCGAAGTGCAGGAGCCACCTTGGTGGCGATTCAACCATCAATGCTGACATCTCAACTCCGCGATAAGCGCGGACTATTCAATTTTATAATAACAATTCCGTCATGAACGAACTGGAAATCCTGATACAACGCATGCTCGATGGAGAGCTTAGCTCTATTGAACACGAGAAACTTTCTTCCCTACTGGAAAACAATCCTGAAGCTCGGGCGTATTATGCTCAGCAATGCCAGGTGCATGCGGAGCTTATCATGAACAAGGATATCCGGTCCGCCCTTCCGGTTGATCCGCCCATCGATGAAGACTTCCGGGAAACTCCGAAACCCAAAAGCAAGAGAGCCTGGCTGCCCTTTGTCTCCATGGTGGCTGCATCCGTTGTAATCAGTGTATCGGTGCTGATTGCCTACCAGAGCCTGAGTTCGCCGGACTCGACAATCATCGAAGAGCAACCTCCGGTAACCACAAATCCTGTCACTCCTCAGGAAGCCTACGCCAAAGCTGAGTTCAGCGATACCGGTTCCCAACAACGACCGCCCACCTCCTTCGTCAATGTTTCGGCAGAACACGGCAAAACTCCAGTCAGTTTCAACCGCGATATCCGTCCCATTCTATCCGAAAACTGTTATCCCTGCCATGGGCCGGATGCCAAAGCGCGGGAAGCTGATCTTCGTTATGACATAGAGGCTTATGCGTTCAGGGAAAGAGAGGATGGTCCACCCGCAATCGTCCGGGGTGATAGGGAAAACAGTCCTTTATACAAACGGATCACTCATAATCTGAGGAGCGAGATCATGCCTCCTCCGGACTCAAATAGAGTTTTGACCGAAGATCAGAAAGAGTTGTTGGGCCGTTGGATAGCCGAAGGCGCCAAGTGGGAAGGACACTGGTCATTCATCAAACCTCAAAAGGCGACAGCTCCTGCAGTTTCCTGGGGGAATAACGACGTAGACAAATTCACCTATGTTGCCATGCAGCAACTAGGGCTTTCTCCCAACAAAGAGGCCGATCGCCCCACTCTGGCTCGACGGCTGTCTCTGGATTTGACCGGACTGCCACCCACTCCGGAAATCGTAGAATCATTTGTAAAAGACAATTCATCCAATGCCTATGAAAAACTGGTTGATCGTCTAATAGACAGCTCCGCCTATGGCGAGCACCAGGCACGCTACTGGCTGGACGCTGCCCGTTACGCGGACACACACGGCCTTCATTTAGATAACTATCGGGAAATCTGGCCCTACCGGGATTGGGTCATCCAGGCATTCAACGAAAACCAACCCTTCGATGAATTTACGGTGGAACAAATCGCCGGGGATCTGCTCCCCAATCCAACATTGGAACAACGCCTGGCCACCGGATTCAACCGCTGTAATCCATCCACCAGCGAAGGCGGCCTCATCGAGGAAGAATATCGAATGATTTATGCCAAGAACCGTGTGGAAACGACCGCCACGGTGTTCATGGGACTAACGATGGGCTGCGCCGCTTGTCATGACCATAAATTCGATCCCTGGTCCCAGCGAGATTTCTATGAGTTCTCCGCTTTCTTCAATAATTTCGATGGCCCTATCAAGGATGGTAACGCCTATG
>JAPUIL010000272.1 GCA_027297085.1 Verrucomicrobiota bacterium
CCAGTACGCCTCCGGCGGTAGCATCCAATAGGCCGAAAGCCCTGACCTCTCCACCTTCGATTATCATGGCCCCATTTACTTTCATTTCGCTACTATTTTCGATTTTCACATAACTATTATTATCGGGTCCTGATTGAATAAAATCTCCCGACGTTTCGAAGCGAGCATTGGATGATAAATAAAATATCCCCAAATTCGTAAATTTTGTGCCCGGTCCATTTGCTGCAGAAAGCAGTGGGAAAAATAGACCATTATCATAAAGATTGATCCTTCCCCCGTTCGTGCTAATCAAATTTACTCCATTGAGATCCAAGGAAGAATCCTTTTTCACAGTAATGATCACATTGCCTAAGACGTTTTCCGATACAAATTCTGGAGGACCTGGCAGAAATATGGAGGCTCCACCTTCAACCTCGATCACTCCATAGCTATTGTTCTCCGCCTTAACGAAGTTCACCTCTATGCTGTCTGGGATGTCCGCATCCTCGGTTGTGAAAAGTAAATCTGCTCCTTGAGATATGATCTTGCCGCTGGTTCCATTGATCGGCCCTTCAACTCTCAAGCTGCTGAAAATTGACAATCGCAATTCACCTTCATCAAACAATAAGGAATCCCCTTCAACTCTTACCGTTCCAAAGGTTTCCACAAGTACGTCTCCCTTCAAGCGGGCATCATTTTGGTCGATAAAGTTCAATTGCTGAAATTTGGAAACGATTACATCTGCGAGGATAAAATTATTTCCATTTCGGATTGAACCTCCGGAAAATGTGGTGGGTCCACTTATTATTAAACCCACTGGAGAGAAGGGCTGCCCCTGCTCGTCAAGCCCAATATCGCAGTCCAGAAATTCAGCATTTTTTACGGTAATGGTACCTTGAATGGAACTCCTGTTAAAAACAAAGTCGATGTTGTCAGAGCCAAACTCCAGATCAATTCCAGCATCTACTACTTTTATGCTGTTATCTTCGAAGATAACACGCCCTTTAGCCGGTCCCGCTGAAGGCTGGAAAATGGTGCCCTGGTTATTCAAGATATTCAAATTGAAATCGCCATTGATGGTGAGTGTGTTGTTGCCAATATTAATCCTTGGCTCCTCTCCGGAAACGATCACCTCCGCTAGAATCGAGGATGAAGTGGGCCCATCCCCGTCATTCTCAATCCAGAGAGTTGCTCCATCCAAAATCAGTTTACCCTTATTGGGCGTTTTACCCAACTGAGCATTGATTAAACGGTAAGAACTCCCCGGCTGATTTTGAATAGTAGCAGGAAAGTCATCATTAGTTGTCTTGAGATCTACTATTCCTCTCTGGGTTATCTTCCCTAAATTCTCGATTTTCAGATTTATGGTAAGGTCATCCCCATTCAATTCCATGAATCCATGGTTTAGAATGGCGGCATTCTCCTGATCATCGGCGGCCAACAGCCCCTGATGGATTTTTAGGCCAATGCCTGTGCCAGAAGAAAGGTTATTTATGATTTGAGCCCCCGTCGCAAAACTCAAGCCTTCCTCTGGGCCATTGCCTGTTATATTGGTAATTCCGAGTCCGGTAAATTCGAGTTGCGAATCGATTCTTGCATTAGAAACCAATGAAAAATTTAACACCGACTCTTCCCCAAGCTCAAAGACGGTCGGAGCATTTACGGAAAAATCAGTTAAGGTCAGATCCCCATTGAAGAATATATTGTTATTCGTCGCCCCATCGAATGACACTGGTACTTCGATTCTGGATACACCATCAAAAGACTGCTGAATTCGACTTCCTTCCAGCATGACCACGCTGGGTGATGACCCGTCATCAGCTTTGGATAGGACGCCGGTTCGAAAGTCCAAAATACCCTCGTTGATAATCATGTGGCTAGACCGAAGTTCCACGTTTGTTTTGATCATCAAAGTTCCATCGTTTCCCAATATAAAAGAATCTAAATAAAGCTTCTCTCCTTCGACCTCCTCATCAGTTCCAAATGTTAGCGTTCCTTTATTATTAATTCCAAATCCACCGCTCAGATGCGTATGTGTTCGTTCAAGGTTCATAAATCCTTCATTTATTAGTTCTCCATCCACGACCAAATCGGTATCACGCAAAGTAAACCCGCCATCGTTTGTCATGTTGGGAGTGACTGTAGCTCCAGGACCAATATAAGTTCTTTCCTCGGTTGACGAAGGGTTTCCTTCTATCAAAATGATCCCTTCACCTTCCAGCGACGTATTCCCCAAGAGGCTAAGCTGATCGAATGGATTCCCACCGCTCATGTCGAAAATTAGTTTGGCGTTTGCCTGGGAAGCTAGTTTACCATCACTAATTGTGGTAAGGTTCTCCAATACCAATGAGCCCGTCACTGCTTCAACTTTTCCGCCTTTCCAGACTTTGACAGGTAATTGGACCCTCGCTATACTTCCATTGTTGGGTCCTTCCCCAAACAAGCGTCCCAAGCTTCCTTCTTCGATTTGAACTGAAAGTTCGGGGGGAATGATTTTTGTACTTGAAATTGTGGAGTCATTAAGAATCAAAGTGCCCGATACCTTCAATTCCTGCACGTCGGCGAAGAAAGTATCTGCACTTCCGCCGTTAATAGCAAAGGAGGTAGGCAGTTCCAGGACGCCCGTTCCGGTTATGTCTCCTAACACCCATTGCCCAAGAGGCAATTCAAGTCTGCCATCAAAACTCATATCTGCTGCCAATTTTAAACCCGCGATACTCGAATCGCCTCTCAAGTCCAGAGGTTTGGAAACCTCCAAGCTACCGGTGGATTGTAAGCTGATATTGGATACAGCTTCTTCATTCAATAACACCGAGTTATTGCTGATCTCGACCTCTTGAAACTCCTCTCCCTTGCCAGGAGGATCGACCGTGTTACCTTCGTTATCATTCCAATTGGTTTCACTTCCGGAAACGGTGTGCCAGTTGCTATCCCCCGCTTCGCCGCTCCAGATGACCTTCGGCCCTTCAAGGTTCTGGATATAATCAACATTGACCCGGAACAGAACATTGCCCCGGTCGGTATCTGCTATCATCAAGGCTTGCTGGTTGTTGTTAAAATCAACCAATTGCGGAATGTTGGTACTGGTAAAGGCACCGGAGTCGTTCGAAGCGATAGCCCCGCCCTGATATCCCAAAGACGTAATATCCGTACGGGATGTACCTGCCCATACGCCTGTTTTACTGCCCTGATCACCACTGGTGGCTCCTCTGAAAAAGAACCGCTCATTGGCATCAATTGCTGGACGAAGGAAGGTTATGAAAGTGTTCCCATCTATACCGGGAGCTTCGGTGCCTCCGGCCGCAATTTGTTTGATTACAATTTCTTTGCTGCTGAATTGTAAAAGCCATAAGGAACGGAGGTTGCCCGGCCTGGAGTAAAAAAGTACGGAAAATGCATCGGATACAGCATAGGGAGTTAGGCCGTTGAATGACTGGGGTCCCTGATCGGTAGGGACAGAGATGCGATCTTTGAAAAAAAGCTTCTGATCCGTCGACGACCCTCCCCGAACAAAACCGCCTCTGACTGTTGTATCTTGAAATCCCAGGTTATATAAAAACTGATTACTGCTGAAGACCGTGTGGGAACTCCCAGGATTAAGTGCCACTGATACTTCTGGCACGCCGGGCAAGGCAGATCCTTCACGGTAGATAAGGTCCCAGATACCGGCATCGTCCAGGTGATAGCCGACGATATCATTAGTTTCATCAACAAGGGTTCCTGAAATGGAAGCGCGAAGGCCCAATCCACCGTTCTGGCCCAGGAAAACCTGAAACGTTTCGATCTTATCATCTCCCACTCGAGAGGGAACAGAGTCGCCGGTTTTTAATGTTAGGGCCTCGGACTCTGATCGTATGCCAGACGAATCCCAAAATACCAGGGTGTTGATGGGCCCTGATATAGTCGTGATATAGCATAACTCTCCAATATCGTTTGCCTGCAAAGCGCCCACGCTCTGGGCGTTCTCGTCTTCCGCCATATCAATAGCGACGGGGGTTCCTCCACCTTCACTCTTCCAGAGGATCCAATTGATATCCACGACGTCCACATTCTCATTTTCCTCTTTCGCAAAGGCAGGGGAGGTAAAATAGAAGACGTCCCCCTGGCCCCAAACAGGACTCCCGATACTTGCATATCTTCTACCATCGCCTACGCCCGGAGCGGGGTCTCCAAAAAAAGCGACCTTTACAGGGCCGGTCTCTTTTTTCCAAAGCCAAAGACCATTGATATCAGTTACCAACACATCCCCATTTTCGTTAATAACTCCACTGGCGGCTCCAAAAACATCTTCCGGGCCACCCCATTGCTCACCTTCGAGCATGACCACATCGTAGGTGGGACCTTGCCCATAAACGAGAGCCGGCCATGCGATGGATAAAACGCATAGAAACAGTAGTTTGTTGGCAGTTTGATCAGGAAACAACGGCATCGCTATCCAGTTCATGTAAACGCAATAAACAAGAAGTAACAAGGTCTAATCAGTCAGCTTGCGGTTGACTCTTGCTCGTTGCGATATCCCACAGGATCTGGTCAGGAGTTGTAAAAGTTTTCCGACTCCGGCCACAGTTCTCATTGCATAATGAGGTAGGGTTTTTGTATAATTTCCTCCCATGTTAACTCCTTCCGTCCATTTGGAAATTATAAAAAGTAATCCTTACTTTCGTTTTTCATCCCTATTATGAACCGACGCACTTTTCTCAAACGCACCACAGGCATTTGCATGACGGGTCTTGTCATATCGCCTTGGACCATCGCAAACGGGCAAGCTTTATCCTCGGAGCTGTATACTATTGGGCTTTCCATGTATTCCCTGCGTTTCCTGTTTAAGGATGGTTCGCTCGAGGTCTTCGATTATCCTGCGTTTGCCCGGGACACCTTTGGTATTACCGAGCTGGATGTGTGGGACGGAGCCTTTCCCCCGGATCGGAAAACGGACCCCACCTATTACCAGGAATTGAAACGTCATGCCGATAAGGCTGGCACAAACATCTTCCTGCTCATGGCGGGTCCGGTGGATGCACGTGGCAAGACGAGAAAGGATCATGTGGCTCAAGGTGCACTTTTCGAAGGCGCCGTTGAAAACGCGGTCATCCTTGGCAGTAAGTATGTGCGAGTATTTCTCAAAGCTCCGGATATCGATAGAAACGAGGCGCTGACCCACAGCATCGACACACTCAAACCCATCGTAAGCTACGCCAAGCATCGTGGCATCATCATTGCTATCGAACCGGGCGCATCGGAGTGGGCCAAACAAGGTGATTTCCTCGCCGATCTTGCTCGGGAGTTCGACGACCCAAACCTGCGCCTCATGCCGGACTTTGGTAAGATGAAGGACCACGATCCCTATGGTGGCACCGAAGCCATGATGCCGTATGCCTCCGGTGTCTCAGCCAAAAGTCACGACTTCGATGCGGACGGTAACGAAGTCAACTTCGACTATGAACGGCTGATGAAAACGGTGGTGGATTCAGGTTTCCGGGGAATTGTCGCCATCGAATACGAAGGCAAGGTAACTCCTCCAGTAGAGGGTGTGTTGGCCACCAAGAAACTTTTACAGCGGGTGCGGGCTGAGTTGGGACGGAATCGTTAGTCCGGATTTCTCAACTCCTTGAAAACCCGTGGGTCAGTTGTTTTCTGACGAGGCAGAGTGTGCAGCAACTTTCTTCCCCAGTTGCAGGATCGCCTGGCGGTAGTAGTCGAGAACTTTTCTCTGCTGCCTGTCGTTATTAAATTCTGCCTGTTCAGTTATAGCATCCATGCTCTGGTACATTTCTGTTATCAGAGATTGGGCTGCTTTTACAGAAAAAGTGGATTTTCCAGCCAGGTTAACATAGATCGGACTCGTATGGGCAAAGAGCTTGCCGCCCAGTTCATTTGTTTCCTCGGTTTCGGGAATGCGAAGAGCAACCCATGAAGGTTTATTAAGAGGAAGCTTGTAGTTCATTTCGGCCTCGTAATGTTCATGTACCTTCTTGCTGGGTACGGTATGAACCACTTCTCCGTTTACGATCAGTTCGATGCTGCCAAAGTTATGCCTTCCTTGTGCTTTGGCGGTGACCATTCGGGTCCCGGCTTCAGGCAAGTTTAAAATATCTCCCGGGCTCTGTTCGCCCAGGTTAAATTGCAGTAAGGGACCGTTGGTGATAAAGGTTCTTCCTGCTTTCAGGGCATTCAGCCAATTGTCTTCTGTTAGAGGTGTATTAAATTGGGCGTATACGCGGGAGAAGTCATAGATGAACCAGTCGGTTCCGGTGGAGAAGGGTACCCGCAGTCCTGAATTTAGGTAGCGGTAGAAGGTATCGTTGTAGGTTCCTCTGGTCCCACCGTCAAAAATATTTTGCGCGTGGATATTACCCGTTACCCAGTTGGGGATGTCTTCATGACCTAAAGAATTGTGGCACCATATTACCGTCGCATCTTGCTGGTGTGCCTGATCGATGCCTTGTTTCAGATTCGGGAAATCCGGACCATGGTCCATGATACCGGATCCAATACTCACCGGTTGAATCAATTTTCTGATATCAAGGAACATGACATGTCCGTAACCCATGTCGAATGCGTCGAAATTATTCCTGTATTCTTCCCCGAAGCCAAAAATTGTGGCTGGAGTAGAGAGTTCCCTTAAATCCTTCCGGCGATATTCATTGGTGATATAGGTTTTATCCTCGCTGGTTCGAAGGAGGTAGGAGACAAAGACCAGGTCCACCCGATCTGCTTCCGGGACGACTTGTAAATATTCATCTGCCTGTTTCCGGGTGACTCTCTTCAAGTGAAGATGGGTATTGCCTGTGTAATAGTCCTTATCGTCGATAAGGTGGAGACGTTTGATCTTTAGGGTAATTTTCGCCTCGGTTTTGTCTGACAGGTCTATAGTTTGGTCACTGAGTTCGGAGTCTATGCCTGAAATGGCCTCGATAGTGACCGATTCCTGGGGAAGTGATAGGACGGTGGGTTTGAGCAGGGCGTACCACTGGGCGGACGCGTGATCCTCGTCAAGACCAAGCCCCCGGTTGACCAGACCTTCGATGGGGATTACACCGTTCTCGGTTGATACACGGATCAGTCCTGGAAGCGTTTTCGCTGTATTAGCATCGATCAAAGAAACGCGCAGTTTGCAGGTCGGTGAATTGTTTTCTTTAGTTGTTTTGCTTCCTTCGGTCTCTGCGGCGTCAACAGCTGCCAACAGATTACTAGGAGTAAACTGACTTTCAAACCCGGCCCAGGTAGCCTCATGTGCCGAAGCTAAGGACAAGGTGAATAGTGTAAGGAACGAAACTATCTTTAGGGGTGTAAACTTCATCACGAATTATAGGTTATTTATTGTTATTTGAGCCACTTTTCCACGTCTTGTATTCATGGATACAATCCTCGTAGCTTACAAATTCTTTCCACACAAGCCGTCCTTTGTAACCGTATTGTTGACCCGGTTCGACCTGGTGAATCACATACTGGAAATCCCAGGCTGGACGTTGACGCCCGTCTCTAACCTTGAATTTGAACAAACTGAACCGTATTTCGTCTTCTGCCGAATACAGCCGGTCAAACATCAGAATGAATGCCATCCCCTGGGTGGCGCGACCTACATAAAAGGGCTTGGTAATACGCGGATAATCGTAGCTCCAAAGATTCAGTTTAAAGTTGTGGTCATCATCATAATGCAACGGTTGAGCGGCCGCGCTCCGATAGGTACCGCCACCGCGGTAGTCTGGATGTGTTTTGGGTGCGTCTGCAGCGATCCATTTCTCCATACCCCCTGCTCTGTCTATACCTAGAAAGTGAAGTGAAACATCTTCTACTTCATTCATGTAATCAGCCCAAAAAAAGACGGCATAGCCGCGCTGACCAAATGGATCACAATCGTGGGGGACACATTCAAATTCGAAATCGATGAAGTAGGGCGGCTTCATGGTGTACTTCATCTTACTGGAAACCGACCACGGACTATCCTCCCGTTTGCGCTCCAACAAAATCGTTTTCTTCTCCATATCCTGACTCAAACTGTATTTCCCGTGACGGGGCGAAAATTTGTTTTCGGGATTGTTGTGCCCCGAGATGATGTGCTCAAAATTCAAACCGGCCGAGCCCCCGGGATCATCCGGATCAAAGGCGTCATAGCCTGGAGCGCGATTTACATTGAACAACGATTGCACCCCGCTCAACAACTGGGGCGATTGAGAGTTGTCTCTGAATAGTGCGGACAATTCACCGGTTTGAATGGTAACCGTTTCTGATGACTGAGCCCGGGCATCGTTGAAACCGATGAGCCATAAGAGCAAAATGCTCAGCATGGAAAACTGATTAACTCGCATACGCCGGTAATCTCTAACAGCGAACAATGAGCAGCAACAATCATTATCGTTTCTTCTGCTCCAGGGATGAACCGCTTAGCTTGAACATAGATGTCGACCGGAAAAAATCTTTCACTATAGATTTCCTGCTGCCTCTATGAAATTCGAACCTCTTCCTCTGATCATTGGATCTTTACTGTTTTCATTGGGAATCCTTTTGGCTCGTGAAGAGTTACCGTTTGGCAACCCGATTCCTGAACCGATAGAGCAAGGTGATCTGACGCTTCACCTCGAGTTGTTCGTAACGATGCCTCAAACTAGTGAGGGTGTTCCAAAGGCTCGAATCAATTCATTAAAGCCCGCCGTCGATGGTAGTGACCGGGTCTATGTAAACGACTTGCGGGGCCAGCTCTACGCTGTCGATGAAGGTGAAGTCCGGATCTACCTGAATGTGCGGAATTATCTGCCTGATTTCGATGACTCGAGGGGACTGGGGGGTGGACTCAACTCTTTCGCTTTTCA
>JAPUIL010000273.1 GCA_027297085.1 Verrucomicrobiota bacterium
ATAGCACGCGCATTATATCGGCAGCCCAAAGTGCTTATTCTTGACGAAGCGACCAGTGCACTAGATGGCGTGACTGAAGAGGCGGTCATCCGTGCTATCCAAGAAGGAACTCACAACTTAACGGTAATTATAGTCGCCCATCGCTTCTCGACCGTGAAGTGGTGCGATCGGATTTATCTGCTTGAGAGAGGTCGCCTCGTCCAAAATGGAAGCTACGCCGAGTTGCTTGCTTCCAGTACAATGTTTAAGAAAATGGCCCTGCGGACTTCGTAATGATGCTAACGGCAGGAGACAGAAAAATCGCTATACCTAGATTGAGAGTCCTTCCTTCGGGAGTTTCAATGCAGTCTCTAAAATCATTCTGCTTGCTCGCAATTCGCCTGGGCGCCATACTGATGCTTTACATGGTACTTGATGGTTTTCTGCGGCGAATTAGTCATCTCCCTGAATCCAGCTACCGGCAGCCGGTAATCATTTTCGAACTTGTTGAGCGGCTGGTCGACGGCTCGTGGCTCAGTTATATGGCAACACGCTTACTACAAAAGGGGTTTATAACGCTTTTTGTTGGTGTGTTCGCGATAACATTTTTCGTCGTCTTGGGTATTCGCTACCGGGCATATTGGCAAAATTTCAGCAATCTAATGTGCCAATGGTCCGGTCTCGTAGACGGTATTGCCCTTCGATGGTTAATCGTTACAATTACCTTGCTCCCGACGTGGTTGACTTCTACATACGATTTCAATCTCTACTTTAACCAGGCACATTATGCCGACCGCTTTTTACTTCTTTTGCTGGGAGTTCTGGTTGCCTGGCGTCCGATATTTGTTTTTCCTTTCATTTTGCTGCTACTCGCAATATTTAACCAGTTTTCATATCCGTTCGAGGGCAATCCATCATGGACTGAGCTGAATCTTTTAGTGCGCGCTTTAACTCTATTCGGTTCGACTTTTCTGATATGGGCACTGACCAAGCGTGCAAACACCAAGGATTTCATATTCCTCTTGTGCTGCCTCGTTGCCTCCTGTTATTGGGGTTCGGGGATCGGTAAGTTCCAACTCAATTGGATATCACATCCACACCTTCACCTCCTGTTTTTCGGCGCCTTCGCTAATGGCTGGCTTGGGTTCTGCGAACCATCTACTATCGTGACACTTTCTAAGTTTTTTTCTCACTTTACGATCCCGTTTATGCTCTTTACACTGGTAATAGAGTGGGGAGCGCTCCTCCTTCTCTGGAAAAGATGGTCATTCCTCGGATTTCTGGGTGGATTCATTCTTTTCCACATCGGCATCTTCTTCATCACAGGTATGTTTTTTTGGAAGTGGATGGTCCTGGAAGGTGCCCTCATAACTTACTTTGTCTGGAACAATGAGCAAAGGGAAATCCCTATCTTCAGCTGGAGCCATTTCACTATTTCAGTCGTCATTATTGGTGGGAGCCTGCTCTGGTTTTACCCACGAAATTTGTCCTGGTACGACACTCCTGTTACTTACGTGCACCGGATCGAAGGGGTTGGAGAAAGTGGCACGCGTTATCATCTGACACCACAAACGTTTACACCTTATAGCGATCTTTTCACCCTTGGTCCATTCTCCTTCCTGAGCAAATATCCCCAGCTTACGCACATCTGGGGTATTTCGGGTAACATAGCTATCGCCGAGAAGCTTGTGAATTTAACAAGCCCGAAACTCGTGTTTGCTCTTGAGAAGGAAATGGGACAAATTAGCTTTGATGAAACAGCGGCCAATAACTTCGAGGAATTTATGGCTAAATTTATTGGTAACCTGAATGAAAGACGCTCTAAACGGACTGTGTTGAGTATTTTGCAACCGCCTCCTCATCTCTGGACATTTCCAAAGCAAGACATATCTAAATTTCAAGAACGGCTTGTAAAAGTTTCCATCACTGAGGTAACGTTTCTCTATGACGGTGACCATTTCAGAAGCATTCGGGAGAGGCATATCCGTGACATACATATTCCAGTAGTTGGAGGTCAATAGGTAGTGAAAAATATCGAAGACATCTATCCTATATCGCCCATGCAGGAGCTAATGCTACTGCATAGCCTGTCCGGAGGCGGCTCGGATGCACTTATGGACCAGGCTCATTACACTCTCCGGGGGAAGATCGATGTTGCAGCTTTCAAGCAAAGTTGGCAGAAGATTGTGGGACGCCACCCTGCTTTGCGAACGGCTTTTTTCTGGGAAGACCTGAAACAGCCCATGCAGGTCGTGCGGCAGGATGTTGAACTGCCGTTCGAGGAGTTTGACCTCCGTGGCCTATCCGGAGTTGAGCAACAGACGCGATTGGATAACTATCTTCGAAGCGATCGCACGAAGGGATTCCGCCTATCACAGGCCCCGCTTATGCGGTTAGTCTTATTTCGCATGACAACGGATGAGAGTTATTTCATATGTAGCAGCCATCATTTGATCCTGGATCGATGGTGTATCGCAATTATCCATGAGGAACTGTCAAGGTGGAGCGTTGCGGGAGCTTCAGAAAAAACTCGAGAACACCCAACGCCGTATCGGAAGTATATTGGCTGGGTGCAGCAGCAGGACATCAAGAAGGCGAAGGAGTTCTGGACAACAATGCTGGCTGGCTTTGTTAAGGCAACAGCATTGGTATCCGGCAGCAACGGTTATGTCGCTTCGGCGAGTGACAATAATGCTGTCCACGAAACGATACAGCTTCCGAAGGATACTACCAAGCTGCTCAGGGAATGTGCACGCCAGAGTGGTCTTACGCTCGGTACTCTGTTTCACGGAGCTTGGGCGTTGGTGCTAAATGAAATAACAGGGCAGCGGGATGTCGTTTTCGGGATCACTGTAGCAGGTAGACCTCCGGATTTAATGGGTGTTGAATCGATCGTCGGATCCTTCATTAACAATCTGCCTGTGCGGGTTCGCCACAATCCGGCCAAAGCGCTCATCGAAATGCTCCGAGAGATTCAGGCAAACCAACAGAGGATGCGTCCCTTCGAATATGTGTCCCTGGCGCAGGTGCACCAGTGGAGCGAACTGCCCGAGAATCAAACCCTATTCGATACACTGCTCGTGCAGCTCGCGGACGTCGAAGATCCTCGACCTGGGCAAAACGGGCTGCAAATGCGCGCCGTTTCCGGCCTGCTCCGGACCGCAGTCCCGCTGACGGTGGCCTTCACAGACACTGATCCACAGATCAGCATTCAGCTTATTCGTAACCGCGGTCTGGCCGGCACAGCTGAGAATTCAGATCTCATCCAACTGTTGCAAAACAAACTCATCCTCCTTCCCGGTGGTCTACAGCAGCGACTCGGCGAACTAACTCCTAAAGATAGAGCCGTTGCCCGAACGTCGCAAACGCTTAGCCGGTCAAAGCAAACTGGGCCAAATCGTCCCACGTCGAGTCATTCTGGAAAATCCAACAGAGTGGCCTCAACGAAAAAGCAACGGGCGCCCCAGGATCCCTGGCTTGAAGCGCTTGAACAACAGATACGCACGGAATGGCAAGAGATTCTGGGTACCCAGGGGATCGACCCCGACATCTCTTTTTTCGACCTTGGTGGCAATTCTATCCAAGCCGCGCGTCTTCACAACCGCCTGCTGACGATAACACGAAAGGAGATTGGCCTGATCCAGCTTTTCATATCACCGACCATCAAGGACATGGCACTTCTTCTGCATAACCAGAGCTGGCCAACCTGTCCGGAGCCCGTTGCTGCGCTTCAACCGAAAGGTTCAAAACCACCCCTTTTCGT
>JAPUIL010000274.1 GCA_027297085.1 Verrucomicrobiota bacterium
TGGCCGTTTCGTAACGCCGCCCACGGTCCTTCTCCAGGCACTTCATAACGATCCAGTCGAGGTCGCCACGCAGTTTGGATTCCACCTTGGACGGAGGGCATTCGCGTTTCCCGGCGATTTCCTCTTTCTCTTCATTTGACAGTTTTTCGAAACAGAGCGAAGGCCGGGGCGGATCCTTTTCCTTTACGATCGTCCGCATCGCATCCAGGCCCAGCTTGGCCAGATGTTCCGGATCGAAGGGTGTCCGACCGCCCAGAAGTTCGTAGAGCAGTGCCCCCAAGCTGTAGATGTCGCTCCGGTTATCCACCTCCATTCCGCCGGATTCCAACTGTTCCGGACTGCTGTAGACCGGCGTGCCAATGAAGGTGTTGAAGCCGGTGAACATGGTTTTGTCCGTAAGGTGAAACTGGGTCGACTTGGCTACCCCAAAATCGATCACCTTCGGAACCGGCTCGCCATCATTGACTGTGACCAGGATATTGGATGGCTTGATATCGCGGTGAATGATACCCTTCTGATGGGCGTGCTGAACAGCATGACATAGCTTGAGAAATAATTTCAATCGTTCCCGGTAGGAGAGGCATTCACGATCACAGTATTCGGTGATCCCGATACCATGTACCAACTCCATAACCAGATAGGGGCGACCTCTATCCGTAGCTCCTCCATCGAATACGTGAGCAATGTTTGGATGGTCCATCATTGCCAGGGCCTGGCGCTCCGACTCGAAACGCGCGATAAACTCCTTGGTATCCATACCGAGCTTCAGAATCTTTAGAGCTACGTGGCGGCGGATGGGCTCTTTTTGTTCCGCCATCCATACGACTCCCCAACCCCCTTCACCGAGCTGCTCCAGTAGTTTATACCGATCAATTCGATCACCCGGCATTTCGTCCGTGGGAAGGGAATTTCGCAACGCGTTGGCCGACTCATAGAATTCGCTATTTTCCCCATCTTCCAAAAACCCGTGCAAACTAGCGTGTGAAGCGAGTAAAGCTTCCACCTGCTCTCTGAGTTCAACATCATCCCCGCACTGTGTTTGCAATAACAAGCTTCTATCGCTGGCAGGCAAAGCAAGCGCTTCGGCAAACAACTGTTCAACTCTCTCTTTTCGGGTACTCACCGACTATATAAGCGACTTCAACTAATAGTGCGTATTAAGGTCTGGTTTTTGATCATTCCTTATTCATTTCCTTATGTAACCAGGCTCGGGCATATTCCCACCAACGCCAAACCGTGGGCGTTGAAACACCCATCGTTTTGGCAGTTTCCTCAATGGTCATACCCACAAAGTAACGATATTTGACCAATTCCGCTTTTTGAGGATCTTCTTGAGCCAGTTTATCCAGTGCGTCGCTGAGATCGATCATGTGTTTATCATCGTTCATGGACGCGGGCAGACCCTCCAAATCATCAATATCAATGCGGTGCTGATCGCCTCCATGTCGAATGGCTTGTCTTCGTCGAGCACGCTCAATCAATATGCGGCGCATGGCCTCCGCCGCGGCGGAAAAGAATTGGGCACGGTTGGCCCATGGAGGCTGATTCTCCCCTCCCAACCTTATCCAGGCTTCATGAACCAGGGCCGTCGGTTGAAGGGTAAGTGTAGCACTCTCATTGGACATTTTCGAATATGCCACCTTCCGCAACTCGTCGTAGACCAACGCCCATAATCGCTCAGAATCGGGCTGGCTGTTTGCTGAAAACGCGGGATCTTGGGGAGAGGTGTTATTAGCCACAGTCATACGTTAGGTCACTGCGTTGCATATTACAATTAATAAAGACTCGGAGAGAACTGGGCAGAACCAAGTTTCTTCCGTCTCCCCTGACCTTTCCCACTGCATCAATCGCCTTTCTGAAAAAAAAGTGATGAAGTTTAAGAAGAAATTACGCGCTTAGGTATTGAACCTAATATGATAAATGAAACCACTAAATAAATCACTGTTGTATATATGCGGATTTATATTTTTCCCGCTGGCTCTGTCCGCCGCTGAGAGCCAAGCAAGCACACGCGAACATACACTACCAGCCTATGAGGTAGTGGACGTGGCGCTGCCGATTCCCGTCAAGTTAGTCGTTCCACGTGTCAGTGGCAGGCTGGGTGGCTACCAGGTGCGCATGATCTTCAACATCAATGCTGATGGTCGCACCACTAATATACATAAGGAAGTCCACTCCCCTGAACAAGAAGTCAACGACCTGGGTGAAACCATGAAAATGGCAATTCGAAGTTGGCACTTCGAACCTGCACGAGACAAAGATGGAAATGCCATTGCCATCAAATTAGCACTTCCAGTGAAGGTTGTTAAAAACGGAGGAAACGCTCACGAATATGCCAGTCTCGCTTTTGCAAAGCCTATTTTCCTCGCCCGAGAAAACTAGCGCTGGCCACAAGCTCTTACCCTTGCCCAGGACTCTAAAAGGGGTCTCTGGGCAGGCATGTACTGCCGCCGCTCAATCCTCCAACAACGCATCAAACCGCGGATTCCCCCTGAAGTCAGCTATTATATGTTCGCCTACCATCCTTGATGCTCAATTTTTATCAAAGAATTCAATTCGGAAAAATGACCTCGTTGATAAATTTATTAAATCAATCTTTAAGGTGTCACCAGAGATTACATACAAATTTGAATCCAAAAGCGTCCAAGAACTCAAATTCGTACTGGTCTGAACTTCGAAATTAGACCTGTTGGTCAACGGCCAAATCTGAAGCGTCGAACTGACGCCAGTTTCAAAATTGTGCTTCAGCCGTGAATCACTATCAACTGGGTCAAAATTGGCCAGAAACTCGAAATAATTACTGAGTCCGTCTCCATCGGGATCAGCCTCTTGCCCGGTAATGTTGGGATTTTGTTGTTCTTCACCAGTAAAGAAACTTTCAAGCCATGATACAAAGGTCCGCCCTTTGATAAACATGCTTCGGGTTTCAGACGCCGAAATTGCTAGGACACCCAAGGCGATTTGCACTGGAGACAATCGGTTCGTCTCTGTTCCATCACCAAGCTGACCTTCGTCGTTTCTTCCCATAGCCATTAAAGAACCGTTTTTCTTGATATACAGACCATGTTCCCATCCTACAGCGATTGCCTGAACATCTTCATCGACGATTACCGGAGAACTTTTAGCCACCATGTCCCCGACTCCTAATTGCCCAAATTCATTCAGACCCATGGCCATCAAGGTTCCATCGGCTTTAAGGTATAAACTCCAGTCGTTGGATGCGGCTACCGCGGCTACATCTGTATCAATTTCCACAGGTGTAAGGATGGCTGATTCACCCGTATTCGCCAGTTCACCATGTTCGCTAAATCCCATTCCCATCATGGTTCCGTCAGATTTCAGGTAGAGGCTGTGACTCCGCCCTGTGCTTGCCGACAAGACTTCGGTATCGATCATTATAGGACTCGATTTGTTTTCCATTGTACCATCACCCAAAGCACCTTTATCATTCAGGCCCATTCCCCACAGCGTTCCATCATTTTTGATGTAAAGGGTACGGCGTTCTCCGGCAAATACGTGCTTTACCCCGGAATCGACTTTGACAGGTGTTTGCCTTGCCTCTGTGGTTCCATCACCCAGTTCGCCAAAGCGATTTCTTCCCATGCCCATGAGCGTTCCATCCTCTTTGACAAACATGCTGAAGGTAATAGCAGCTGCGACCGAAATAGCTCCATCGGCAATTTCAACCGGACTACTGCGATTCGTTGTCGTTCCATCTCCGAGTTGACCTTGGACATTTCTTCCCATGGCCATTAAAGTGTTATCCTCTTTGATGAATAGAGTATGCACATTGCCATTTGCTATGGCTTTCACCCCTTCCACAATTTCGACGGGAAAAAGATAATTGGATTCTCCGGCCTCACCCAATGCACCACCAGTAGTACTTCCCATGCCCCACAGTGTTCCAGCACCTTGGATGGAAACACCACCTGATGGCCGTTCAGGGATCTGGGCAGAAGAAATTGAGGTTGTTAGTACATGCATTGAGAAATCAAGAAATACTAACAGTAACTGGCCTCTTAATTTCATTGCGCGTAACCACGGTTAATATTACTCCTAAGCATCTGTGAATGTCTACATGAATAGCGCATGATTTGCCTATTCATTGACAAGCAACAATAGCTAAGTAATCAAGCTTTGAGAAATAGACGCGAGGACTGTTTTCCTCCCACGTAAATATTTTCTGTTATTAAAACAAATCGGGCAATTGCAGAAGGAGATGGAATCACTCACTGAGGATCATACTCATTC
>JAPUIL010000275.1 GCA_027297085.1 Verrucomicrobiota bacterium
AGCCAATTAAAACCGGCTAAAACTGCTTGAAACGATTCAATCAGATCGTACAAAAGAGACCGGCAGTCATGAGGTTAAGGTTCGGACTTTTCTTCCAGGTTCGCGACAATAATAATTTCGCTTCCGGATTCGACGAGGATATTTCTCTCCCAATCAACAAAGCCTTTTAAGATAACCTTTACGCTATGTTCTCCCGCGTTTTGTTCTTAGGTTTGTTTCCATGAATTACTTTGGAGGAATGGTTGATCCCGGTGTCCAGGGTGCCCCTGCCTTTATGAGGGCATTTTGAAGGTCAGGCACAGACCTATTTTTCAACGTGCCAATACGCTTAATCGCATCGTTCAGTCCCTTCAGACCGTAGGCGAACTGCTCCCGGTTCTGTTTGGTTGGACCATAGCTGCTGATAAAGCCAGCGTGCTGAATACGGGTGGCAGTGGTGGTTGGCCGTGCCCCCATCCCTGCACGGCTAGCGAGTCCGCTCAGGTCATTATTAATCGCATTCATCTCATCGCGAATGGCAGCATAAGCCTTTTCAAGCGCAGCAATATCCCCTTGTGTCCGTTCAATTGCAGCTCTAATCAGCGCCATCTTTCTCCCCATATCCCTCAGGACCGCAACTGCGGCTGTTGAACGCCGCCTGGCTTCGCTGACATCCTTCAGATACGCAAGCGTTTGATCATACGATGATCCCTTCAGGTAGTTTGTGCGAATCGGCTTAAGTTCGAAGGAAACTGCCTTAGTCATCTGTGTGATTTTGCTTCCTTCGCGTTTAAACAGCTTAGCTGTGTATTGGCCGGGAGCCGCCGGAATACCTGATGGTACGAAGACTCGGCCGCCACGTCGGACAATCGCCGTTACGGCATTTTGCGACGAATAGGTCATATTCCACGTAATCCGGTGAAGACCCTTAACGGGCTTTGCCGCGACCCGGTTTACAAAATTACCCGAGGTATCACGAATTTCCAGATAGACCGCCGGTTTTGCCTCCTCGATTTCCTTCTCAACTGCTTCCCAGCTTGGGTATTTAGGAGACTTGCCATCCTTCACCATCTTCTTTTCCGCCATTTGACGTTTTGCTTTCAACGTTGTGGCACTGTCTTTCAGATAATAGGTGAAGGTCGCACCGTGGGCAGGGTTTTTCGCCACATAGGCATCGTCGCCGTCTGTTCTAGAAAACTGCCTGTCCGGCTGGTACCATTTCACAGCGCGTCCCGGTGCAAAAAGAAGGGCATTTTGCTTAAGTGCGTCGGCATTGATGGTTCTGAGCGGCGTGTAGTCATCCAGGATATAGATGCCACGGCCAAAAGTGCCTACAACCAGATCATTTTCCTCGCGCTGAATTTTCACATCCCGGGTTGAAATTGTAGGAATACCGCCATTTAGTTCAACCCATTTCTTGCCGCCATCGATAGTGAAAAATACCCCAAATTCAGTTCCAAGGAACATGAGATTCCTGTTCACTTGGTCCTGAACGATGCGCCAGACAAGGTGTTTTGCAGGCAGACTTCCTGCGAGTGATTGCCATGTTCGACCGCGGTCAGAAGATTTGATCAGATAGGGTTTAAAGTCACCATATTTATGGTTGTCGAGTGCAACATAAACTGTGTCCTTATCAAACAGGTCTGCGCGTATGTCATTTACATAGGCCGTAGCAGGCACACCGCCAACGTTTGCCAGGTCTATTTTTGTCCAGTTTCTACCACCGTTCGACGTTACGTGAATTAGGCCATCATCAGTGCCAACCCAAAGTATGTCTTGATCAACCGGACTTTCAGAGAAGTTTGCGATCGTATGATAGTTAGACATCGCACGTAGATCCCAGCCCGCCTCTACAGACCAGGTGCGTCCCATCATCGGCATACGCATGCGATTACCGTTTTTGGTGAGATCAGGGGAGATGGCAGTCCAGCTGTCACCACGATCATCCGAGCGCCAAACACGTTGCGAGGCATGATAAATGCGTTTGGGATTATGGGTTGACACGTTAATGGGGGCGTCCCAGTTAAACCGTTCGGCCGGTTCGCCTGGTTTCGGCTGTGGCTGGACGAAATGAATTTCCCCCGTTGTCGTGTCACGGCGTGTAAGAAAACCCTGCTGTGATTGCGAATACATGATGTTTGGGTTGCCGTGTTCGGTGGCGGGTTGGTGCCCGTCACCTCCCTGCGTCAGGAACCAGTCGCTGTTTTTGATACCATCGGTACGGCCGGTCTGGCTCGGACCTCCCTGAGTGGAGTTGTCCTGTGTGCCGCCATAAACCCTGTAAAATGGTTTCTTATTATCGACATCGATCTTATAAAACTGGGTGATGGGTAGATTGCGTATATAGCGCCAGTTTTCCATTCTGTCGTGGGACATATAGATCCCCCCATCACACCCGATTAAGACAAAGTCAGGATCCGTTGGGTGGAAAGCCATCGCGTGATCATCAACGTGTTTCCGGCGGGTGCTAATAGGCTTCCATGTTTTACCACCGTCGTCAGAAACTTTACTGCGATTACTGACAATATATATCCGGTCAAATTGATGCCGGTCCGCAAACAGCTCCTGATAGTAGTGGGGGCCCGTGCCACCACCAACTTCGTTCGACATTTTCTTCCAGCTTGCGCCGCGGTCGGTGGAGCGCCATACGCCCCCCTTTCGATTATCGGTTTCAATGGTGGCGTAAACCACATCGGGCTTCATCGGCGAAATCGTCAACCCGATTTTGCCCATGTTGCCTTTTGGCAGACCTGTTTTCAGTTTTGTCCAGGTTTCGCCCCCATCATCAGAGGTGTGAATGCCAGATCCTTTGCCGGTGCCAACATAGTTAGCAACTGTGCGCTGACGCGACCACGTGGCGGCATAGAGTTTATCCGGGTTGCGGGGGTCAATCACAAGGGAGGCAACACCCGTCCATTCGTCAGTCTTAAGCACTCTCTTCCAGGTTTTGCCTCCATCCGTCGTTTTATATAAACCGCGTTCGCCGCCTTTCGTCCACAAAGGGCCCTGCGCAGAAACCCAAATGGTATTAGAATCTTTGGGATGAATAACGATATCACCGATACGCTCCGATTTCGTAAGGCCCATGTTTTTCCATGTTTTACCGCCATCCCGTGACCTGTACAATCCGTCACCAAAACCAATGTGACGGCCTCCGTTGTTTTCCCCGGTACCTACCCAAACGATATTGGAGTTACTGGGATCAATGGTGACGTCACCGGTGGAATAGACCTTTTGCTTGTCGAACACGGGTTTCCATGTGGTGCCCGCATTCACAGTTTTCCATACCCCGCCAGAGCTAACGGCTACAAACCAGATATTGGGATTCTTTTGATCCACAGCGATATCTGAAATCCGACCGGACATATAGGCCGGACCAATGCTACGCAACTTCATAGATTTGAAAGTTGCACTGGTCATTCCACCAGGTTTTTTATCCTTTTTAGGCTTGTCTTGTGCGCTTACGTCTCCGCTGGACATGATCAAAAAGGCGGCCAGTGTAAAAGATAATATCGTTTTCATATTCCCCTCGCGGTACTGAAATTATAAGAAGTAAGGGCTGATGTACCTTACCTTAAAATTGCAATTTTAGCTTGAAACAAAACTGTGACAACAGATGCGATAAATATACCTATATATTTTGAAACTGACCACTGAAGATACCGAAAAAAAAATGCCCCGATTGGATAGGGGACAAGAACCGAGCTAGATTTAGACGGGCCAGCTAGCAATCAGGGGCCAAAAGTGTCTGGGCAATACGGAAGTGTCTTTCCAATTGAACTTTGGAGGCGGCGATCGTAATCGAACCGATGAATAAAGCTTTTGCAGAGCCATTTGACCCCAATAGCAGGTAGTGCCACCGAAGGTTATCTTATTATATACGGAAGGCTTAGCCCGATCGAGCTAAGGTCAATAATACTCCATAACACTCTAGGGTAGTTACATTATTTGGTACAGGCGAGAAGTATCGCTTACCCTGCGATGTGGTTTTTATTTCATTCTTGTCTTGGGAAATCGATAGCTCAGTAATCTGCGCTGGCGGACGACCTGCTGCGAAAATATGTTGAGCGTGTTCAGTTTGAACACACTATCAGTCCAATTCCGCATACTCCTTCTTCGCCGCGATCAAAGCCTGCAGGTCCTTATCCGCATCCTTCCACATCTCGAAGAACTTCTTGTGCGTACCGGCATGGAACTTCCAGTTAATTCAACACGTCTTTCTATTGACGATTTACGATTCACGAATACCTATTCAGGAAAACCGATCTTTTTCAAAAGA
>JAPUIL010000276.1 GCA_027297085.1 Verrucomicrobiota bacterium
CTGGCCAACATGCCATAGGTCCAGGGTCCAGCTTGCTTGAGAAGAAGACCGGTCGGCCCCAGCGCCCACTTTTCACTCCCAAGTAGATCGTCTGTGGCCGTGGGAAACAGAATTGTCGGACCTACCCCCCAAAGAAAACCCTTTGATGTAGGCTGGACAGGTGAAAAGAAAAAGCTTTGAAAGGTATCTCCCAGTCCAAATTGATCACCGGAACCGGGGGAAATGTCGTCCTGGTACACGACCGGGACAATGGTGCGGGAAATCAGATTCCAGTCCTCATTTAATGAAAAAGGAATGACTGGCTTGATCGTGAGTGAATAGCGTTCGCCCTCATCCCGCGGCCCAATATTATGATCGAAGGCAAAAAAGATGGGAACGCTGATCAAAGAAGCGACCGGATTGGCCAGTTTTTTTGCCAGCCCTTCCTCATCTTGTGCCAAAGCAGGTTGTGAAGGCATTGTAAGTGCAAATATTGCGATTACCCCAAGCCAAACAGAATGGTTTATACGCATAAAATACTCCTGATAAATGGATTATCACTTTAGTTTTTCAATATCATTCAACTTCGTAAGCGTTCAGGCAATATAGCTAAAACTGCCTGAACGATTAGGTTTTTCCTTGTGTGTTACCTGGGCACCCTTATCGCGATGACATTGAATCCGCCCGGAGCCACGTCCACCAGGAGTATGCGGTTTTCCGAGGGGCTTGCCTGCAGGTTGATCCGTAGCTCGTGCTGACCCGGTGGAACCGAGGTACGGCAGACGTATACTTTATTGGGTAAAAATGTCCAGGAACGGGTGTCCGGCTTATCCAGGCCTAATAAGGCGGCCTCCGTTCCCAATGCGGCGAGCAGGGCGACAGCTCCTCCTTTTTGGCGCGCGGCGGCCCGTGCGCCTTCCGCAGCCGCTGCACGGGCGATCATCCGCGTTAATGCCGCGCCGATAATTTTCGGTTTAATCTCTTCATATTCTCGTGTGATTTCCTTTCCTAAATCCGTTATCAGCTCGACCGGAATGCTGCGCCCTCCCACCATCACCGTGGCAGAGGTCACTCTTTTAGGACGTTCGACTAATTCTGGATAGGTCACGACCTTTAACGCGCTGTAGGCCAATACATTGGGATTGCCGGTGATATATAAACTCCCGATTCCCACTGCCTTTCCAATCGGAATTCGCTTGGCTATTTTGTACGGGACGCGTCCCAGACCGATGACCACGAGGATTTCACCGTTCGCCTGGCCGCCGGAAGTGGGAACTTTCCGTACACTGGATTTTGAATCGTCTAGTTCGTTAAGATACTTTTTCAGCTTCCGTCCTTCGTACGAACCCGATTGGGACAAGCGAACAACAGGTTCCCGAAGTGCCTGCAAATCCCCGGCATCCAGCGCTTCTTCATAATACCGCAAAGCCCGATCCGTCTCGCCGAGTTGCTCGAACACAAATCCCGCCAGATAGGATCCGAAGGCGCCGTGGTTTTGGGTATCTATGGATGCGAGGTATTCCCGGGTGACGGTAAACCGGCGGGACTCGACGGCGGCGCCTTCCACGTTTCCCATGGCCAGGTAGTTCAACATATTCATTGCATTCAAGGCCAGGCGTTCGGTAGGCTGGGTTTTATACACTTCGGCACTGTCGTTAAAAATGTATTTGCCGATATTTCCGGCGGTATCCATCTTCAAGTCCAGAAATTCCAGTTCCGTTTCGGCGGCGCTGATATCTCGGGCGCTCCATTCGAATTCGCCGAGCGCTTGCAGCAACATGGCTCGCTCGAGAGCCGCCAAAGGACGAAGCGCAGACCATTTATTGGGGATTTTTTCATAACTGTTGACACCCAGGACGCCGTTCAATTCATCAACGCCAGCGTCAAAGTCTCCGCGTTCCGCGGCCGCGTGGGCCTTGCTGATATGATCAATATAGGTCGCACAGCCGCTGCACCACAGGCCACCGGTAACGATTGCCCACACCGTCCATAGTCTTATGGTTTGTCTCTTGATCGTATCCTGCCCCAAAACTGTAACTAACGCTTCATCACTTTACTACGACTGGCCTCGTTCTGGAATTTGACCAGGCCGGTCTCGACTTCGATAACCTGTAGGATAAGGTTGTACTGCACCCGCCGCGTCTTTTTCAGTCGTTCTTCCACCGATGTAATTCGCCCGGTTATGAAATACTGGGCGCCCAGTTGGTTGCCTATCCGTCCGGCGGTCTGGGGATCATAAACGTCGCTTTGACGAAGATCCAACTCGTTGATGAGCTGCTGCTGCCTTTGACGGCTTACCACGCCTACGTCCCCGGAATTGACCATGTAGGTTTCGATTGAGGAGAGCAGGGCGTCCATTTGATCGTCGATATGCTGTGTCGAGGAGTTTTGAATGGGCCAAATGGACACCAGGGGCGCTTTCGAGGCTTTTTCGATCGTCCCATTCCATAACACCGAGTTTGATAGAGCCCGGATGTTGGTGGATACGAGATAATCGATATCCAGGCGATCCAGCTTCACGCTCAGAGCGGAATCGTCAAGCCCCGGATTATCGGTCATATCTCCTCCGCGCATGGCCTTGGGGCCACAGCCCGGCATCACGACCAGGAGCAGTCCCGATGCGAAAACCAAAACGAACAGGCCCTTAGTTGTTAATCGATCCATTTTTTTTGCGTACTTCATGATGGTAACCTCCGTTTCTAATAAAATTTTATAGTACCTATTTTCACTTATCCACTCGAACAAGTCCGCATGCCGAAGGATTTTGTTCAATAAAATCTTCAAAATAGAGTCAGACTATCCGATCCTTATTCGCGTTTCGGAACCCATCGGCGTGCAGCCAAACGAGACGCCAGGGCCAATACGAAAATAATACCCGCCAGAGCAACTGCGTACCAGAAAATGGCGCCGACCAGTCCCCGGAATTCATCGGAAACCTGCCGCAATGTATCCTCTTCTTCGACTACTTGCTGCAATTCGCTGACCAGCGTGCGCACTTCCTGTGCGGCTGCCTGAATACTCACGGCCATCTGATCGTAGTCTTTAGCGAGCGAACCGCTTTCCTTTTCCGTCTCGGCGTCACTATGCTCGGATTCCCGCAAATCGCTCTGGTCTTGCTGCTCAGGGACGCCTTGATCCCCTTTCTGGGAATCGCCTTGAGCCGGCTCATCGGGTTCTTTCGGTTTCTGCCATTGCCGCAGATCTGCTAAGAGACCTCGTACCTCGACGGCGGCAGCTTCAAAGGCTTTAGCCGAATCGGTGAATTCAGCGGCCATCTTTTCGGCTTGCAGGACGGTTTTGCTCGCGTTTTCGATGGCAACGTTTGATTTCTCAGCAGTGGCCTGCACCTGCGTCAATGTGGCGCGGAACTCGGGCAAACTCTTTTTTGTCACTTCGATAGATTTTTCAAACTCCTTGCCGATATCGGAGGGCATGGTCTTAAACAAGGCAATCAGATCATCTATTCTCTTCTCGACGTTCTGAATCTCCTTGACCATGGCCGCTGTCGGGCCGGAGGATTCCATCTCCAGGAGTATCATTTCCACTTGCCAGCGCATCCGCTCAGGTAAATAACGAATTACGAGCGAAAAATCATTCGCCGTATCGCTGAATTGCCTAATCGCTTCGGGCGTATTACCGATTTTCCCAATGCTGGTGAAAGGCGTAAGTGGTAATGCCAGGATTCGCAAGAGGTCGTCATCGTCCTGTGCCTCGGCAAGCGCGTTATCCGTCATGACGGGCGAATCCCATAAGAATTCCAGGGCGGATTCTTCGATGTCATCTATAGCGGCATCCATCGTTTCTTTGGGGAAATAGCGATATCCTAAAGCGACGATATCGCTTTCGATTTCCCGGGCCAGCTCCACGATCCGAGGTTGTGCCCGACCGAGCAATTTAATACCGGGCTCTGTGGTGGCATATTGCCTCCGATTGACCATGGCCGTCCACGTAATCAGATACGCCGCTCTGGGATCATTGACCGCTTGAACGGCTAAGTGGAAATCCAGACTACGCATCTTAGCACGAAGAATGTGCTCCCGGATGCTACGCTCGGGATATTCGGTAGCGATATCCGAACCAACAGCAA
>JAPUIL010000277.1 GCA_027297085.1 Verrucomicrobiota bacterium
AACGAAGAAGTGATAGATGGCAAATCTGAACGTGGGGATCATCCGGTCGAACGCCGGAAGCTGCGTCAATGGGTGTTAAAAATTACCGCCTATGCCGAGCGATTACTGGAAGGCCATAAAGATCTCGAATGGCCGGAGTCCTCAATCCGCCTCCAGAAAAACTGGATTGGCCGTTCAACCGGTGCCGAAGTGCAATTCAGATTAGAGGGTCACGATGAGATACTCTGCGTATACACCACCCGTCCGGATACTCTGTTCGGAGCAACCTATATGGTGTTATCTCCCGAGCATCCCTTGGTCGATAAGTTAACACTCCCCGAGCAGCTAGGTGATATAGAAAATTACAAGGCCGAGGCGGCCAAAAAGAGCGACCTGGAACGCACCGACCTGGCAAAGGACAAAACCGGTGTCTTCACTGGCAGTTTTGCCATCAATCCCATAAATGGAGCTAAGGTTCCCATCTGGGTAGCCGATTATGTAGTAATGAGTTACGGCACCGGCGCAATTATGGCGGTACCAGCGCATGATGAACGAGATTTCGAATTTGCCACCGCCATGAACATTCCCATCCAGCAAGTGATAGAGGATGATGCGGCTAGCGCCAAGAATGAGTCCACACAGCTACCATTCTGTGGCACGGGCACCATGGTGAATTCGGATGAATATACCGGATTGTCGTCAAGCGAAGGACAAGCCAAGGTTATCGCCAACTTGGAAAGCCGGGATTTGGGTTCAGCCAGCGTGCAATACAAACTGCGTGACTGGCTTTTCTCGCGCCAACGGTATTGGGGTGAACCATTTCCGGTAACTTGGGTTTCCAAGCAAGCTTATGAAAAAGCCCTCGCTGCAGAGGATAGTCCTTTTCGGGAATTCGCTCCCGAAGAACCCATTACTTTCGAAGAGGAAGGTGAAGTTCGTTACGCCCTACCCGTTCCGGCCAACCAACTACCTCTAGAGCTGCCCGAAGTTGAATCCTACGAACCGGTTGGCACTGGAGAAAGCCCGCTCGCTGGTGTTTCCGATTGGTTAGACGTCTGGCTTAATGTGGAGACCGGAGCCACCTTGGCTAGCACAGACGCTAAACCAGAGGGAAATCAATGGGTATCCGGTACCCGGGAAACCAATACCATGCCACAGTGGGCCGGTTCCTGCTGGTATTATCTTCGTTATTGCGACCCTAAAAACCCGAACAATGTAATCGACCCGAAGGTCAGTGAGTATTGGGGCGTACCTGACATTTATATCGGTGGAGCGGAACACGTGAATTTGCACCTGCTCTATGCTCGTTTCTGGCACCAGGTATTATTTGATGCCGGCGTAACCACCAGTCCTGAACCCTTCCCTAAACTACTGCACCAGGGAATGATCCTGGGTGAAATGGAATTTACTTTGTATTCCGGCGCAGAGGGAAATCCAGTTTCTTCAGACACGGTTGAAAACGCAAAAAACTTCACACAGAAATCGCTTTCCGAATCCGAAGTTGAAAAAGTAGGTGATTCTTGGGTGTTAAAAGAAAACACGGCTATCAAAATAGACGCTCGCTCACACAAGATGAGTAAGAGCCGAGGCAATGCGGTAAATCCGGACAAACTGATCAGCTCCTTCGGAGCCGACGCCACACGACTGTTCCTCATGTTTCTCGGACCGATCGAAGATATGAAACCCTGGAACACTAAAGGCATAGAAGGCGTATCCCGTTTTCTGCGACGCCTTTGGCGAGAGGTGGTTACCGAAGAGGGGCAAATCAACTCAAAATTAAAGGATGAGCATGAGACCAACAAAGCGTTGGAAAAACTCTTGCATGAAACCATCAAAAAGGTCACGGAGGACATCGAACGCTTGAATTTCAACACGGTTGTTTCCCAGTTAATGATACTCCTCAACCAGATGGTGAAAGTGGAAAGTTACTCCAAAGATACCGTTCGCGTTTTTCTGCAATTACTCAATCCCATGGCACCTCATATATCTGAGGAGCTTTGGAAGCGTCTCGACGGCACAGTATCTATCAGCGATACACCCTGGCCGTGGTTTGATGAGTCAAAACTTGTTGCCGATGAGGTAAAAATCGTGCTGCAGGTAAATGGCAAACACCGGGGCGAGCTCATGGTGTCCGTCGATGCTTCGAAAGAGGATGTTGAGGCGCTCGCTCTGAACCAGGAACGTGTTCAGAATAGTATCGAGGGTAAAACCGTGCGCAAGGTCATCTATGTGCCGGGTCGCATCCTGAATGTAGTCGCCATTTAATTTTTAAATCATGCTCACAAAAGACGGTTGTCTAACACGTCAGGCAAGACTCTGGTCCACTCTTCCGGATTCTGTGGACTGGGTCCTCATCACCAACCCGCGTCACGTAAAGTATTTCTCCAATATCTGGGTAAATCCGGTCAGCTTTTCTGCCGGTCAACCCGTGTGGCTGCATCTGGAACGCTCCGGAAAAGTCACGGCCCTCGCGGACAATTTTACGCTCAAGTCTTTGAGTGGTGAGGCGTATGTTGATGAAACGGTATCCGAAACCTGGTACGACGGAAAGCACTCTGTCGAAAATCGGGATCTTAAACCAGCCCATGCGCTGAAAAGCCATTTTGGCACTCTCGACTACTCAATGGGAGCTATTGAGTGCGATTCCTTCCCCGCAGCCGCTTTTGAAACCGTAAAAGGGGAACCTTCAAACAACATTTCGCTAGGTGATGTCATCAAATTGCTGCGACGAAAAAAGGAGCTGGACGAGGTTGAGCATCTCAAAATTTGTATGCAAGCCTGTGAGGCCGGTCATGGTGCGGCTCTTGAGTATGTGAAGCCAGGTGTCACTGATATGGACGTCTATCGTCATGTGCATGCAGCAGTGCTTAAACAGGCGGATCGCCCTTGCGTGGTCTATGGTGATTTTCGTGCCACCAATGCAAAGCTTCCCAAAGCTGGAGGATTGCCGGTTGGTTATACACTTCAGCAGGGAGATCTTTTTATAATCGATTACTCGGTGATTCTCGACGGATATCGTAGCGACTTCACCAACACGATCGCAGTGGGTGAACCTAGTGCAGACCAGCGTGATTTGATGGATGCCTGCATAGCCAGCCTTGAGACCGGAGAAAAATCACTCAAGGCCAGCGTAGCCTGTAAAACAATTTTCGATCTTTGCTCAGACATCCTTGTTAAGGTTGGTTTCAATCCACTATCCGGACACGCAGGTCATGGACTTGGATTAGAACACCCTGAACCGCCGGCCATCGTGTCAGAAAGTACCGATACTCTTATAACCGGAGATGTGGTTACTCTGGAACCTTCCAACTTCGTACCCGGTATCGGCGGCATACGCATCGAGCGAAACTACCTGATCACCGAAAACGGCTCCGAAAATTTAAGTCACCATAAGATCTCGTTGGCTTGAGTTATCCAGAACACTGCAAAAAAAAACGTCATCATCATACTCAATTTCCGGAAATTAAACTTTTACTAAAGTTCCTTTCTGCTCATAGTTGTTTCCATGTTGATTCCTCCACTTATTAATTTCGAAGACGTTCCGGAAATAGAGAATTTCTGGGGAGAAAAACAAAAGTATAAACGTCTACGCCGCCATGTTTCAAAGGCATTAGGCTCCGGTGAAGAAAACAATCCAGTTCACCCCTTTGATGTGGAAATGACCCGGGTACTTCCCCGTCACCATAACTGTGCTCAGCATTGCCATCCACATATGGCTGAGTTCTTCATCATCGTTTCAGGAGAAGGAATCATGTACCGGGGTGACGAGGAGTTCTCCATCAAGGCGGGAGATTGTTTTTATCAACCGGCAGGAGTCTACCACAGAATGTTTAACACCAGCGAAACCGAATACCTGGTGTTTTACGTCATCGCCAACGAAGTTGACGACCCACACACTGAAATCCTGAGATTCTAAGCCAGGTCATACCTCGCTATTAGCTTCCTTTTCCAGGCAAACGCTACAGATTCCTTTTCCTTCCTTATAACGAAATTCTCGTTCTGGGTTGGTTTTGTCTGTAGCTCCACAGGTAGTACAAGTGTGAAAAGCTTCGTCCTCCATATCCTGTACCTTCTTCTGGTGTTCTATGCGTCGCTGTCTGTGGTGAAACGATTGGTACAAATCTTTACCAAAGAAGAGAGCGTAGTTGGCTAAGGTTGCCATGATAACGACTCTGACAGGCCAGGGATTATCAATTATCGCAAGTGCAAGACCGCCCAGGCTCAACCAGGCTAGATACTTCACTTTTACCGGCAAAATAAAGAACAGCAGGAATTCAAAATTCGGATATAAAGTCGCAAACGCCAGGAAAACGGTCACCCCGATATAATAATTGTCAAAGAGATAATAAGGGAAGAAAATTGAAACCACGTAAGTGGCAAACATCCCTCCCAATATAAATAGATTGTATTTGAATATCCCCCATTGTGCTTCCAATGCCTGCGAAATCATCCAGAAAATATACCAGGCAAACGCCAAAAAAATTAACCCTGCCCTCGGCGGAATTAGCATAAAGGTCACCAATCTCCACACCTCCCCTTTCACTATTAGAATGGGATTCAGGTGCAGCGCAGTAATTGGCATGCGTTCGAAATTTGTAAGAGTAAACACAATCACCTGACCAGCTACCAAATACAAAGCCAGGTTCTTAATGGCCAATCCGCCAAATCGTTTTTCAAGTTTATCGATCCAATTCATCTAGGTGCAGGTGTTAAAAAAAGGACTAAACAAAAGCTGCTAATCAAGACCTGTCCAGAAATAATAATTGAACCCCTACCCCCGGAACCAGGGTCTTGGCTTGGCAAATTCAGCTAGTCACCTAGATTTTGGCACTATGCAAATAAAGGAACTTGGCAGTTGTTTCCAAATAACAGGCGGATTGTTTTACTTCGCCTGCATGTGCGACAAAATTCGCGTGTATGCCGAAGGAAACTTACCAGAAGACTATTTCTTTTGCTTGATGGACTGGCTCTGAAGGCTCGGCAGTGGATTTGATGGAAGAACCTGCCGCTATTTGGGCGTCGATTACGAGGAAGTAAAACGAGAGGTTTTGTCCTGTAAGTCAAACGATGAGGTGTTCGACTGGTGTTATTCGCAGCGAAACAACCGACCGGGGCGGAAATTCTCATCTATAACCGTTTTATGAGCAAACGGGGCTGCGCGACGATGAGACGGAAGGTAGAAGCCACCTTGGTGGTTAATTATTCGACTCGCTCATGGCATAGCTGGAAGCTATAGCCCTACCCGCAAAAAAGAGCTGCATACTACTAATTCAGACCCAGAATCTTCCGGCCTTCGTCACTGATCATCTGTGGGCTCCAAACAGGGTCCCATACAATGTCTACTTGGGCTGATTTCACCGCCGGCAAGGCTTCGATTTTCTGCTGAGCATCTGCCGCAATACT
>JAPUIL010000278.1 GCA_027297085.1 Verrucomicrobiota bacterium
TGGCGTTAGTCTGACAAAGCCGACTGGGGACACTGACAGCCAGGCGGATAATCTCAGGTGATGTCTTGAAATAGCGGAAAGGATTGTGTTTTTTCATCCTAAAACATTAGGCAAATGCTAGGGCGCGGTCAAAGGTGGATTTGCTCTGACAATGCCCTATGGACGCGGACTGCTTTTCTTTTCAACACTTTTGGCCCCAGTGTGCTCGCTTGACGTTTCCTCTGATGTGGCCTGCACCAATTTATCCCGCGTTGTCTCCTTGATGGAATTTACCGTGTATTCGGCCACCTTGAAATAGTGATCCAGATCAGAGCGTTTCAGAATGTAATAGGAGGCATCTTCTGATTTAGAAAAACGATAGTTCAAAACCTCGCCGCCTTTACGCGTAATCTTGACCTCGAGAGCCGGCTCATCCTGCCGGTATTCAAGTTTTATTTCGGCACCCAACACGGACTGGATACGGAGTTTGGACAGCTTGCCAAGCAGGGAACGGCTTTCTTTCTCGTTGGTTTGTTCCTTCTCCCCAAGATCCGCCACTTGCGGCTTACCGTCTTTCCAATGCAGAACGACTCCGGGTATCTCGACACGATCTAGGTCACTCTCTTCGAGTGTAAGAACGTCTTTATCAATCCATTCGTCGGCTTTGGCAGATGCATCCCAAGTGTTAAACATTACTGCATAGACCTCATCCCCATTTGCGGGTCTGATATGCACCTTTCGGAAACCAGGGGAGGTGCCAACATAGAGGGTCGCCTGGGCTTCATCACCAGAGAGCAAGACCAGTTTTCGCTCAAACTGCTCTTCGTCCACCTTGAAGCGCCGCAGCGCACTGCGGGTTTTGGCCACGGGCCAACCCTTCTTCAACGTGGCGAGTTTCCCCAGCAACTGCTCAACACTGCTCTGGTTGGCTGGGAAGTCGCTGCTCTCCGGCAGTAGCCATTTACCCTCTTGTTTTTTCAGCGATACGCTGTCCGTACCATCTTCAATACGCAGGCCATCCACCTCTTTTTTATCGAAAGAGAGAACCTTCTCTTCAGCCTGAAAGGCCTCATAATCCTCGCCTGTCAGGGTAACTGCCGCGGTCAATATAAGTTGTATCGCCAACAAACCACTCAGAATAAAAATCCACTTTTTCATCATTCACGCCTTTTTCATTTCAGCCGTGCCGAGAATGGCAGCATAGCGAAACGCCGCCCGCTTATTTGTATGTCTGCGGATTAACCCAACCAGGAGCAGACCGAAAATCGCCAGGCCATAGTTGAGGTATTCCCAAAACATCTTGGATTTTTCCTCCATTGGATTCAGGGTGCGGGAGAAGTGGGCCCTGCCGCGGATGGCGAGCAAATCACGATCCTCCAGGGACCAGTCGACGGCGTTCTCCACCAGCTGGACCGGATTGAGATAGCGGGTGCGCAGCCCAGACGTGGCCAAATTCAGCATGTTGTCTGTGAGGAAGCTGCTGGAAGCGAACAAGATGATACGCGCCGACCCGGGGGAGCGATTAATCACCCGGGTGATAACCGGTTCCTTCTTTTTATCGGCGCTTTTCTCGGTGTCATCCTTCTCCTCACCCTTCTCGGGCTCTCCGCTACCAACCGCCGCCTCTTCCTTGGCGACCAGTGGCGAGGGCTTGTCCTTGAAATAAGAATCGAAACGGCCTTCCACAGCCACTGCCAGCAGTTGGGTTCCCGGTTGATCCCCAACCGGGAACCCAAGTTTACCATGTGCCTGGTAGTTGGGTTGAATCCCCAAATTATCGGAGGTCCAGGCCTGATCAGAACTTTCCAGAAGACGGAACACCTTGCGTCCCTCGTTCTTCTTTTCATCCAACGTAATGGGTGAAGGCCAGGTCATGGTGACCTGATTGACGCCTTCGGTCAGGCCGCCCTCCTGCACGATTCCGTCTCCGCGAATATCATTAAAATAGGGGTAGTTCACCATCCGGGTCTCCCGAAACTGGAAGCCGGCGATACGGCGATTGACCGGTATGGGGAAGGACGCATTCTGCGGGTCAAGCACCATCTGCTCTTGCAGCTTTATGCCATTGTTGGTCAACCAGTCGATCAAATCGGAATCTTGTTTGCGGGCGGTCAACGCCCCGCGGCTTTCTATATCGAAGGGTGATGTCGCGATGACCACGGTGCCACCCCGCATCAGGAATTGGTCCACAGCAAACAGCTGTTTCTCGTCCAGCTTGCCCGGCGATGCCAGAAGGAGAAGGTCAGTTTCATCCGGAACCCGACCGCTCTTCAAGTCGGTTGCAGAGATGTTGTGTTCTTCGGACAGAGTGTTGCGTAACCAGGTGAAACGCTTTCCGCGGGCTGGAACACCAAACATGGCGGGTGCTGGAGCAGGCGTGTGAAGCACCACGGTCTTTAAGAAGCCTCTGGAAAATCGCTTGAGGGCGGCTTTGATGCCACTCTCAAGCCCCGATTTTTCAAACTTTGCCGGCAACGGCACCTGGATAACGCGTCCATCCCCTTCCAGGGTCATGTGAAACCAGAAGGTATTGGCGTCCAATAGATTGGTTGCCATGGGGCGAAAGCCGAACTTATTTTTAAGCTGCCTGGCCAGAATGCCGTTCTTGGCGTCAGGGTCGCGAATACTGATATCCAGCTTGCCGCCCGAGCGCTTCTCCAAATCGCTCAATACAGCGTCTAACTCTTTGCGGAATGTCTTGAGAAACTCGGGCAGCTTCTCGTCGCCTGAAATGTATCCTTTGAAGCTGACCGAATGGGGGATATTTTCGAACAGTTCCCCAGCCCCCTGATAAGCATAGAGGACCTTTTTGATGGACTGTGTGAGATCGTACTCGGGATTTCGAAGTTCCACGTCTATGCCGACCTCACTTCGCGCCTTGACCTCAATGAGATCACGAAAACCGAGCACCTCAAATTGGTCGCCATACTGGATCAGAATATTGAAATAGGAATTCACGATAGACGCTTGATACTTGCTGGCGAACTGGAAGGGCACCGACTTGATGCCGTACTTTTCATTAGCCTCCCGCTCCAACTCAGGATTATCCAGGGGATCGATAAATTCCACCCGCACCCAGCCTTCTCCAGCCACCGCATATTCTGTCAGCAGGTCACGCAAGCGCGGCACCAACGGTGCCAGGAGTGGATGGGTCTTTGCACTGAAATAGCCCCTGATGATCATTGGCTCTCGCAACTGCGCCAAGTAATTTCGGGTGGCTTCGGAGATGGAGTAGATATTTCCCTGGGTCAAATCGGCCCGAATCCAACCCATTGGAGCAAGCCATAGGTTGGTTGCCAGAAAATTGATCACAAACAAGGCGGTCACCAGCGTCCAGTGTCGATGGTTGGTATTGATTGCGTTGCCGGCCCAGCGCAGCCGTTCCAGGGCCAATACGTTTAACGTGAGAAATACGCCCACCAGGCTCAGGTAATAGTAGAGATCGCGAAGGTCAATCACGCCGCGGGTAACGGAGTCGAAGCGTGAGCCGGAGCCCAGAAGCTTAAGAAATTCCGAAGCCCAGTTGCCGAACAGTCCGGTCAGCGCATCGGTGCCTAGCAGATAGAAGAAGCCACCGACAGATGCCGT
>JAPUIL010000279.1 GCA_027297085.1 Verrucomicrobiota bacterium
GTTTTTTACCGATTAGATCCTCTTACTTTTAAAGTTTCTTAAAGGCCCTCTAATTATCCACATTTCGCCAATTTATGACCGATTTCGTTGCACCCGATTCCGGATCGGAACCCGAACTTATTGATCCAGAAGATTTTCCAAATTGGATTGTCGAAGAGGATGAAGGTATTCTGGCGATCAACAAACCGGGTTTAGTGGTTTGCCATCCCTCGAAGAAAGGACCCTGGTCCAGTCTCGTAGGCGCTTCCCGAGAGTACTTGCAGCAGGACCTTGTTCATTTGGTACATCGTCTGGATCGGGAGACCAGTGGGATTTGCATTTTAGCCAAGGATAAATTCCATGCCCGCCATTCCCAGATGGCGTTCCAACAACAGCTGGTTCAAAAGGAGTATCTGGCTGTTTTGGAAGGTGAACTTAATGAACCCATAGAGTTAAAGAACTACCTGGCGAAAGATCTGGAATCAGAGGTTTACATTAAGCAAACCGTACGGAAGTCGAACTCCGCGAAACGGGCAGTAACTCATTTCGAGCCTCTTCTATCGCGATCAGGCTATACTTTGGCTAAGGTATTGCCCAAAACAGGTCGGAAACACCAGATACGGGTTCATGCGAAATATCTGGGACATTCTATTGTGGGAGATAAGATTTACGGACCAGACGACAGGCATTATCTTACTTTCATTGATTCCGGCTACACACCGAAAATGGCTGAGGCGCTGGGATTTCACCGGCAAGCCTTGCACGCTTACCGCATCCATTTCAACGCCCCCCTTTTTAAACGAAGTTTTACCGCGCCACTTACTCAAGATTTGGTCCAACTCATCCAAACGAAAATGGATTGTGGTAAGGAAGAGATTAGAGCTCTAATTGATTAATGCTGTAACGGGATTGTCGCCTAGTAGACTTTGTTTGTAGCGAAGTTTAATGAAAAAAAGTCATTGCCATCCTTTACGACGGCTTCGCGGGGACGCGATGGCCCTACCCATACGGACCATGATGGTAGGGCGACTGCGTCCTCGCAGCGCCGATCCCCAGGAACATAAAATGGACTACTAATCCAGGTTTTTGCGACAATAAATGAGAAAATTGCTATAAGACTCAAGGCCGCATATTTACTGGGATTATACTGATTTCGGTCTTTACTGTTGCGACCTAATCGTAACTTCGGAATCACCGCGAAGACTTCAGTAAATTAGCATACAAAACACCTTCGGGTAGTGTTTTTATGCACTCAATTGGGAGCGTTCCAACTCATCCAGTTTCATACGAAGTAACTGACTGATAGTGTTGAGTTCTTCTTTTGCGGTCAATGTGTCTGGCAATTCTGAAAGCGTTTCTACTGCGTCATTCCAAAGTTGCGCCACAAAATCGAGGCCTACTTCAAATATTCCATGTGTTTCCAATAAAAATCTGACCTTGTCTTCGTTAGCTGTTTCCAGAGCTTCCGTCATCTGATCCGTTGCATCCTGGTTTTTCATTTGGAAAAGCTGAATGAGCGGCAAGGTCGCTTTACCGGTTGAAAGATCAGTCCCCAGAGTCTTGCCTATCTTGGTCTCGTCTCCGATGAAATCAGTCAAATCGTCATAAGCCTGGTAAGCAATCCCCAGTTGCGAACCGAATTTTCTTAAGATTTCGCAGTCGTATGAGGAATAGCCCGATAACAGCCCTCCCAGGTGCGTCGATATTGAAAAAAGTTCGCCGGTCTTCATATCCAGCATCTCCAGGTATTCCTCCTGATCGAGTTTCCAATCACCGCGACGAAAGGTTTGCAGGATTTCACCTGAGCAAACGCGGCGAGTAGATTTGGAAACCAGCCTGCATACTTCTACGGTGTCAAATTGTGAAGCCAGGTGCAGGGCGTGTGAAAATAGTGCATCTCCGAGCAATACGGCGGTATGCTGACCATATTTGGCGCTGATTGTGGGTTGACCGCGCCGCCTATCCGCCCCATCAAGTATGTCGTCGTGAACCAGCGTGGCCAAGTGAACCATTTCAACGACTGCCGACACTTGAACCAGGTTCTTAAAAATTTCCGGATCATCCGTTTTCCCTGTGAGGAAAACCAGAGATGGCCTAATTCGCTTCCCACTATTTTTCAGGCAATAGTCGACAAGAAATCGAATTTGAGGTTCGAAGGCCTCGACTTGATTTTCCAGAAAACGCGTCAATTCAGCCATCGGCCGGTTGAGCCTGGCCTGCAACTCTTCAATCGATTGCTTTTGAGCGGGGTTTTCCTTAGGGTTGAACATAGTGTGCCAGAAAGATGCGCAAGATTGTGAAAAGTTTCAAGTAGCGAACTCACGATGATTCTAGTCATCCATTTATTTCTTGGCTTGGGAAAATTGTTTTTGCGATTTCCTGATTTATTTATGACAATTCACCCCTATGCCAGAGAATGTGGTAGAAGGATTAGGTGGTGATCCTGTTATTCAGTTTTCCGTTTTCCTTGAAAATAAGGTAGGTCGATTAAGCGAGTTTACTCGTCTTTTATCTAAAAATTCCATTCACATCATGGCGATGACGGTGCTGGATACTACCGACAGCAGCATTGTTCGAATAATCGTGGACGATCCTGATCAGGCCAGCTCCGTGCTTTATTTGCAGGGTTATTCATTTACCGAGACGGTGGTATTGGTTGTGCAACTGAATTCTGTAGAAGAGGTGCCCGGCATGCTTTCGACGATCCTGGCGGCGGAGATCAATATCCATTACCTGTATCCTTTTATTTCCCGGCCATCTGATAAATCAGCTCTGGTTATTCACTTAGAAGACTTGGATATGGCGGCTGATGTGCTGCGACACAGCCAATTTAACGTGCTTTGTCAGAGCGATATATCGCGCTGATTGTCGCCCGTTGCGGTGAAAACTTGCGAAATGAGGGTTTTTTGAGAAAAGAAAACCGCTTTTTTCTGATCAAATCCTGCCTCTCGCAGCAGCGGAGTGTGGGGAATCAACTTATGAGTCGTCAATCCGGTCAGGATTCGGAAAACTGCATACAGCCACCCTAAAGTAAATCTTGCCCGGCAATTTCCCAGGTGTGTGTCCTGCGGGATATTAAATTCTGACACCAGTAACTTACCACCAGGTAGAAGCGCTTCTTTAACGATATTGATTATGCTTTGAAGATCCTGCTCTTCAAAATTATCAAAGAAAAATTGAGCCACAACCGCATCGAACGACTCTTCCTTTTTATGGATCCATTCGCGTATATCCGCCTGAATGGTTGAAATACGTTGTTCTGAAATGCCTTTATTCCGCCGCCGCTTGGCCGCTGCATTCAACATTGCCGAACTACTATCTAGAGAAGTGATTCGAACGGATGGATGGTTCTCAAGTAAATGCGTTGAAAAGCGTCCATTTCCATCGCCGAGAAGTAAAATATTTTGACAAGATTCAAGCTCTCTCCACCAGGCCAATCGGCAGCGTTGTAGTTGTTTACCAAATACTAGGTACTCCCAGAATGAATAACTGCTTGCCAGTCGACCATAGTTGGGGGGAGGTGGAAGAGTAGGGACGCTCAATGGTGGTGCCTTTTAAGAGTGTTCTAAGAAAAGTATTCCTCTGGTTGTATATTTACGAAACCACCCGATTATTCAGATTCACTAAATTCGATCAGGCTCATTACTTTTAATCCTGAATCCTTCAACAATTTGGACCCTCCTAATTCGGGCAAGTCAATTACAGCACTGACTTCGACAACTCTGGCTTCCAATCGGTGAAAGAGGTTGCTGGCTGCCAGGAGGGTTCCTCCGGTGGCGATGAGATCATCAACAATGGCTATGCGTTCGTCCGGTGAGGCCGAGTCGGTATGTACTTCAATCGTAGCTTTTCCATACTCGAGTGAATATTCTTCTGAAAGCGTGTTGAAAGGTAGTTTGCCCTTTTTGCGGACAAGGACAAACGGCAAGTTCATCCTATTGGCGACCGCACCTCCGATAACAAAACCGCGGGCATCTACCCCGGCGATTCTGTCTACGCCCAGTTCTTCGTAGTGTTCACAGAATGCATCGATGATCGTTTTGAAACAGGCTGGTGTTTCAAAGAGCGGGGTAACGTCGCGAAAACGAACACCTGCCTGCGGCCAGTCCACCACTGTGCGGACGTGAGATTTTAATTCTTCCAAGGTCATGATTGAGGTGAGGTAAAAGTTAGGATTCAAGATTGAGCCAGCTCAACTCGTCCGGGGTCAATTCTATTTAGGACCCCGGCACCGAAGTCCTGGTTTCTTTAAGGAATCTTAGGCCAATAGGCTAAATATAGGGAAGTTGCTTGAGGACATACGCCAGGGCGATAATATTAGGAGTGGTTTCGACGACTGTGCTACGCTTTGAGCGAATTTGTTGGCTATGTTTCCAGTGCCGAGGATGCCACAATTGAAATGATCAGGCATTATACTGAGTTAAAGAATTGAAAGTAGGATTTCCAGTTTTGGTGTTCCGATTGGCGAGGCAAATAAATTTCCGACACGGAAAAGCGGTGTAGCTGTTTTCTGAACGCAAAAAAGAGCCTCCCGATTGGAAGACCCTTTTTGAAATGGTTTCAAAGAAATCAGTTTCGGTTGGGATTGGCTTTTATCTTTGCACTTATGATGGCGTGGGCCTGACGTTTGTATTGATCGCCCCGCACGATATAGGAGTAATCCCAGTCTTCGATTTCCTTGTATTTAGCGAGCTCGGCCTGCAGCTGCGCTTCGATGCGCTTTTGTTCGGCAACGGCCTCCCTGCGCTTTCTTTCGAGATCTTCCTGCTGTCGTCTTAATAGTGCAACTTCTTCCTTGGCCTTGCTTACAGCGTCCGTAGCTGCAGCAAGTTCTTGCTGCTGGCTTTGGGAAGCAGATGCATTCTTCAATTGAAACTCTTGCTGTCTTTTTTCCGCATCTGCCAACGATAGCGTGAGTGCGTTCAGCCGGGCGCGGGTTTCTGCCACTTGTTTTTCTGCATCTGCTCGAGCTGTTTCTTCAGCTTCAAGGCGTGCCTGAACTTCAGCAATTTTGCGTTGTTGCTCTTCTTTGGCTTGCCGGATTTGCAGTTCTGCCATGCGAATAGCTTCGTTCTTCTCCTTCTCAAGAGCAGCTAATTCGGCAGCGGACATTGCCGCTTGATCGGATTGGGCGGAAGAGTCTATAGCTGCAATTTCGGGGGTATCGGCGCTACTTGCTCCGGAAGGTTCCCCGGACTTATTCAGGAAAAGAAACCAGCCTACGAGGGCAAATATAACCGCAATAACAAGAGTGATAGTATTTTTATTCATGGGAAACGTGGTTGTGTAAGTCAGACAAAAGACCAGCCACAGGTCTCACTTTCGATGGATGAATTAATTAGTTATAAGATGTGGGATATGGGGAAAGGTTTTCAGATTTCACGGGCAATTACAAGGCTATGATAACCTATTTCGGTAATCTTCATAACTGAATTCCCTTACGATTTCCATCCGGCTTGTTTCCGGATGCCATAAGCCGATTGAAGGTAAATTAACGCCATTGAAACAATTGTTCTTCACCATGGTGTAGTGGGCCATGTCTTCAAAGATCAGGCGGTCACCTATTTTTAGAGGCTTATCGAATGAATAATCGCCAATTATGTCACCAGCCAGACAGGTTAAACCGCCTAATTGATAGGTATAGGCTTTTTCCCCCGAAATGCCGGAATTTGCTATATTTGGCCGATACGGCATTTCCAGCACATCCGGCATGTGGGCGGTGGCCGAGGTATCCAAAATAGCGATTTCCAGTCCGTTTTTGACGATATCTAACACCTCGGCAACCAGGACGCCCGTGTTTAGAGCGATTGCCTCACCGGGTTCCAAGTAAACTTTAAGCCCGTATTTTTCGCGGAATGCCTTTATCGTCC
>JAPUIL010000028.1 GCA_027297085.1 Verrucomicrobiota bacterium
TTTAAGGTCTAAGCTATCAGCCAAGGGTAGATCGTAAGGTGCCCCCAAATCAATCCACCTGGCGCCGGCTGCAATCGTTTGATCGTCGAGCTTATCGCGTTCGTGCGGCATGAACGGTTCAAATTGGTGGGTAATAGATGAGATCAAGTCGCTGTCATTCGCAGAGTCAGAAACAAATCCACTTGCGAACAATAATTCCCGTGAAGACATATTGAAGTCGCCCTCGATTTCCTCGCCTCCATGGCACTCCAAACAGTTGTCCTCAAGGATTCCGCGTACCCGATCCTTAAATAACAACAGGCCTTCCGCCTTTTGGCGGGTGTGCGATGCCCTGCCTTCTGGTGAGGATAGGTCGACGGCAAGGACAAAGCGGGTAAAAAAAATCAATGCTGCCAGGCTAAGACAAAATTTGGAAAACGTACTCATCATTAAAGCGGAGGTAATTCTACGCCGATTTGCTCGAATATCCCACGAGGTGCTCCTCCGAGAACAGGATCGGGACGAATTTCGCTCAGCTTCTTATTACGAACCTGGTAATAAAAAAATTGTTCGGGGATTGTCACCCTCTTACCCGTAGCAAGCACAGCTTTAAAGCCTGAAAACGTTAATACACCGGTATGGGTCCCACCCTGGCGCCATTTAACCCCGTAGATTCCTTCCCCGTTAACCACAGGTTCATCATGATCGTAGCTCCAGTCCGGAAATCCACGGTACAAAGCTGCAAGAAATTCGAGAATCTCCTCTCTTCTCATTGTCTTTGCCGGCGTCACGAAACGAATGTCATCCGCAAAGGTCGAACCGATCAAATCCACGTCGCGTGTTTTCAAACCTTCTATATAAGTAAGAAGCGCCCGCGGTAGGACTGATTCTTGCGGTATCATAATGAATATGCATAAACAATGGGTTTTCTGATCTCAATAAAAACCATGAATACCTTTATCCGACTTTGGTTCCCCTTGCTTGTATTTCTATTAGTTAACTCAAACATCCTTCCCGCACAGACTGTTGATGGTTTTGCGGCCTGCCGTTTTGTGCCCGAACGCGCGGATGATTTCGCCTTTGAAAACGACAAGGTGGCTTTCCGCATTTATGGCCCGGCCTTGAAAGATTCTTTAGAGAACAGCGGTATCGACTGCTGGCTCAAACGAGTGAATTATCCGATTATTGACAAGTGGTATAAAGGAGCCCAGGAAGGGAAATCCTACCATAAGGATCATGGCGAGGGGTACGACCCTTACCATGTGGGCGATTCGCTCGGATGTGGAGGACTGGCATTGTGGATGAACGGACAGATGCACATATCCAATGTCTACCGGCAATACCGAATTCTGAAAAACGGACCCAACGAAGCAGTGTTTGAAGTGGAATATATCTGGGAAGAACTACCACGAGAGATGCACGAAGTCAGGCGCTACACCTTGGCAGCAGGATCCCAACTATTTAAAGTGGAGAGCCAGATTTTCATAGCTGGAAAACCGGCTCAGCGGGAGGTGGCCATCGGAGTAACCACGCAAAACGGGCTGGCCCAACCCTACGCCGATAGACACAACCGCTGGGTAGCTGCCTGGGAAAATATACACGGTAGCGGCTTGGGTACCGGCGTGGTGATTCCCGAAAATTCTCATTCCCGCACGATCACCATCACCAGTTATGAAAAGGACCGCAGCCATATCATCCTGATCATACCAACCGACAAGCAGGGCCGTATCACTTACTACGGAGGATTTGCCTGGGAAAAGGCCGGGGAAATTTCCAGTGCTGGAAACTGGCAAAACTACTTAACTCAATTTAGTAATCGGATCTCAAACAGGTAATCCCCTATGAAACGAATTTCGCTACTCCTCTTTTTCCTCACACTATCGTTTTCGCTTTTTGGCATTGAGATTGACCAACAAGGTTTCGATAAAGCCGACGGCTTCGAGTTTAAGACCAGAGAAAACGGCATGAGTCTCAGTTGGAATGCGCCGGAGGGGAAGGCCTTTATCGATCTTCAGTTCATACCACGCAGCGGTAACACTCCTGCGGCGCCTCTGATACGGCAGATTGGTATCGATGGCAAAGCGGCTCTTGAGGGCCTGGACCCCAACTACCTGTTTTGGGTGGGTGATCGCGATCTGGAAAAACGCGATGGATGGACCATTTTCTTCGACCGAGTTCCCACGCGACCTTATTCCGTCGAAAAAGCTTACCTTATTCCAGAAAGCGTTTCGGTTTCTACTAGCGGAGATCGGGCAACGATTGAGATTGGCGGGCTGAGGAGTACTCACTTTTCCGGCACGCTGGCCTTCGTATTTTATCACGGCAGTCCCTTCGTGCACATGGAGGCGCGTGTTTCCACGCAGCGTCCGGCTACCGCATTTTTGTACCATGTGGGACTGGGAAAAACTGATACGAAAGGACACCGCCTCAATTGGATCGATTCGCTGGGTAACCCCAAGTCGACTCCTGTAAAAAAGGAAACTGCCCGCGTTCTCCAGACCCGTTACCGTTCGTTGGCACTTTCATCCGAGAGTGGCTCCGTTGTCATTTCTCCGTTTCCTCACCAGTTTCTCTACCCGTTGGATTTCGTGGAGAACTATGGTTACAACTGGGCAGGCGAAGAGTACCTCGACATGATCGACGGCTTTTCCTTCGGTGTACGCCAACCCCCGATTGGCGACCGGCGTTATGTTCCTTGGGTGAGTGCGCCTCCCGGTACGGAGCAAATGTTAGGTGTTCTGCTATTCGTATCCAAACAATCGGGCCACCAGAATTTGGCTACCGTGAAAAGCTACACCCGAAATGACACCTTCAAACCGTTGCCAGGATACAAGACTTTCACCAGCCACTACCACGTTGAGCACTCGCTTGATTTTATTGAAAAGCAACAGGAGCAGAAAACAACCAGCATTCCCACGGGCCTGGAGAACCCGGACTTCGTAAACTTCTTTAAAGACATGGGAGTGGACATCGTGCACCTGGCCGAATTCCACAGAGGAGCAACCCCACGCCTGGATACTATGGATCGGCTGGAACAACTGAAGGTGATGCATGATGAATGTGCCCGACTTTCCGGTGAAGGTTTTTTGCTACTCCCTGGGGAAGAACCCAATGTACACTTCGGCGGACACTGGATCAGCTTTTTCCCCAGGCCGATCAACTGGGTCCTGAACCAGAACAAAGGCCAGCCCTTTGTGCAAGAGATCGACGGCTATGGAACGGTTTATCACGTGGGCAGCGCGGAGGATGTTCATACACTACTGCAATTAGAAAACGGCCTGGCCTGGACCGCCCACGCCCGCATAAAAGGATCCACCGGTTTTCCCGATAACTATAAAGAGACGGCCTTCTTCAAAAGCGATCAGTTCCTCGGTGCTGCCTGGAAGGCCATGCCTGCTGA
>JAPUIL010000280.1 GCA_027297085.1 Verrucomicrobiota bacterium
CCGTGGTTTGTTAGAGGCCCATCTCCAAAGTCCCTGGCTGTCCACTGAAATATCCACAAAAGGATCGAAAGAGTGTTGGTTTAAAACATCAAGCCGACTCTCGTATTGCCTGTCCTGTAATTCGCCATGCCAAAGATGAAACGCACGTCCTGGGATGTGGCCAACTCGGCACTTGACCGCGTCATGAAATCGTCGAGCCCAGGAGAGGTAGTGTTCCATCCTTGCGCCAGTCATCTTAAGTGCCTCAATACCGAGATCAAAGCGGCCCAGTGCAGCGCCAATAATTGCACGATCCGCGCCACCCATAATACATGCATCGTATAAGCCGTGACGTTTGAGTATTTTGCGCGAACTCGCCCAGGCTAAACCAACCGTTGAGCGCAATCCCACAGGTACTCCGGCTCGTCGAAAATCATCATCCGTGGCTTTGCTTCGTGACATCAGATAGATTGCCGACGGCGTTTGCAGATCTGAAAATTTTGATGAGTTCTCCGAGTATAAATCCTCTGGGGCTGTGTCCTTAGGGAGGTTTACACGATGTTCGTACAGATGCACCAGAGCAGAGTGATCAAGAGCATTTATGGCATGCGACACCCAATCCTTTGATTCAAAGATCACGTCACAATCAATCCAAGCAACCCTATCGCACTCTTCAGGTAACCTATCGATGACCAAATTCAGCAGTCTTTCTTTTTGCCACATCACATCATCTCCCCTCAGTTTGAGGATGATGTCCGCATCGGAGTTATCGAAAGCAAATTCGCCACCAAATGAGAGCTCAACCGTTGCTAGGGGTACGCCTAGTTGTTCATGAAAAGTACGATAATTCGCGAGGCGGCGTTTGAATCCGGCTGGATTGAAGTACGATGTGATTGCCCAGAGACGACTCATTTTGAAGTATCTACAGACGAAGAAGTAGGAGGGCTTGTAGATTGAGCTGAAATAAGTGATTCGACTAAGTCAGTAACCAGCAAAATCGTCCCGGCGTCAAAAAGCATTCGTATCGTAAGATTGACATCGAATTTGTGATTGACCCTTGCCAGAATCATCATCGCTTTGAGCGAATCACCGCCAACATCCATAAAGTGATCATTGAGACCAATCTGATCCAGCTGGAGTACTTCTTTCCAAATAGCCGTTATATTATCAGTAGTTTTAGTAAGCTTAGTATTGTCTCGAACTTCTGCCTCAACAGGTGCGACTGGGACAACCACAGCAGGGGTTGGTAGAGATTGCCGGTCTATTTTTCCTGTCAGTGTTCTCGGAAGTGTGGTCAGACACATCAGAATTGTCGGTACCATGTAACTGGGCAATCTGACTTTGAGTTTTTCTCGAATGGTTTGTGTATCAATCGATATTGATTCAATGTAGGCAACGAGGCTGACATCGCCATTTGAATCCGCGTGGCCCGCAGCAGCCACCTGTGAAATTCCATCCAGATCGAGCAGTGCAGCTTCGACTTCCAATAGATCTACTCGATTACCTCGAATTTTTACCTGCAAATCTTTTCGTCCACTGTGATAAATACAACCATCAGACGCAATCTCACAGATATCACCTGTGGCATAGGTAGCTATATTCGGTCCTTCGCAATGAGTTTCTGCTCGGTGAGCGAATCGACTAGAACTTGAATTGCTAATGAATGAACCACGAATGCCGATTTCACCCGACTCGTCGTTTCTGGAGCTGTCCTTATTCAGTATCACGACTTGAGTGCCCGTTAAGGCGTATCCGCCCGGTACTGTCGGTGTTGTGATGACAGTTGTCTTATCAACGAGGTAGTGGGCAAAGTCGCCAAATTCGGAGACACCAAGAGAACTGACTAATACGCAGTGATCAGCAAATCGTTTCTTGAAGGCTTCTATATCAGCTCGAAATACTGGCTCGCCCTGCAACACAATTAACCGCAGATCCGGAAACTTATCCGTGTCTCGAAGGGAACCAGTCAGTGCGCGAAACGTTGAAACCGGTGATCGGTAGACAGTAATTTGCTCGTCCCGAATCCAATCTGCCAGAGAGACAAGGTTGCCATCATGCTGAAGGTCGGTAGGGTAATAACAGGCACCGTGTAGCAAAGCATGAAGGGGTATGGCCGTGCTACTACGTGTAAACAACATGCGATCCTGAGAATTCAACCCGATAGAGTCTGTAACCCGCATGGCAGCATGAAGTTCATTTACATGGTCTCTGATCGTCTGTTTGGGTTGCCCGGTTGACCCAGAGGAATAGCTGATGGTTGCTGGAGTGCCCGGGTGCAGGAGCAAGTGGGGGTTATCGCCATAGAGTGCGATTTCCTTATCCTCCAGATTGATGATAACGGTGTTCTCGTTAACAAGTTTCTCAGCTAGCTGTAAATTCCCGGTCCTGGTTATTATATATCGGATCTTGCAGTGCTCAATGATCTGTTGCAGGCGATGGATTGGATACGATATGTCCAATTCCACTCGCGTGGATCCTGCCTTGAGAACTCCTATTTGCGCTACCACCGCCAGGACGCTATGTTCGAAGAATAAGCCTATCCGTTCCGTGTGACCCAGCCCGAGCCTCAGTAACAACTGAGCAACACCGTTAGATTGCGAGTCTAGCTCTGTGTAGGTGAGCTCACTCGAGCGAGACTTTAAAGCGACGTTCTGTGGGAAACGTTTTACTACTTCATCGAAGCGCGTACAGATAGACTTCGTCGTCGCAGCATTCTCGGTAAATTCTAAGCGTGGTACGTTCTTGAGGTAACACTTAGTCCGCGTGATATGCTGCTGAGATTTTTGGTTCAAACGATTTATCCGGAAACAACTGTGGAGGTTATACTGAGAGGGAATTGCATTTTAACGGTGGAGACGCCCGGGTGAGGCAAGAGCAAAACAACTACATCCACCTAATTTAGTTACAGACAGAAATCCATAACTATCTAGTTTCCATCCCTGATTGGAAAGTTGCCATAGGAATCCTTCTGGGTGTATTTCCGATAGATATTCGGAAAAGAGAGAATCAAGAAGAAGTTGGTTCTCTCCTCGGCTAACAGCTTCCAGAACGTTGTTTAACACCGCCCCAGGTTCTCCATAAAGAACTTTAATTAGTGGATTTCCCTGGGATATCGATGCTGACAAAAAACTGACCAGGAGAGTAAAAATTATCTTCTTCTCAACCACCGTATATGAGAATTGCTTCATAATATTTTTCCTTTGGACATTAGAAATGAGGTTTATGCGTAGTCTGACCCGAAGCATCAGGATCGCGCCAACAGTCCGGTTTTCAGATAGTGAGATTTTCGCTTCCAGCTAATGGGCACTTTACTACCCTTTTGAAGAGCCTCGGTATCGAAATCAATTCCTAGTCCTGGCCCGGGTGGTGGGGCCATCAATCCGTCTTCTCCCAACTCAAAAATCTCTTTGTTTTTTATATAAAACAACCAGGGGTTTTCACCAAGTTCCTGAGCCGCTTGATCATTGTAATGAATCCCATCGGCGCACTCCAATAAAAAGGCGCTGCGGCTGGTTACCATGCTTTGATAAATGCCCATAAATGCGATGGCCGAAAGCGGACAATGCGGGGCGATGCCGATTCCGGCTGCATCAGCTATTGATGCGATACGACGTAAATTGATTATGCCGCCCACGTGCACCATATCGGGTTGGAGGATGTCTACGCCCTTGTTAGCCGCCAAACGAAAGAAATCGCTCGAGCAATACATACGCTCTCCGGTGGCGATGGGTATCCCACCGGCCATCTGGCGGATAGCGGGCAGTTCATGTTCGTAAGCGGGTTCGACGGGCTCTTCTATGAACAATGGTTCGTAAGGACGCAGAGCATCGATGAGCCGCCGCGCTGTCGGTGGCTTCAATCGTCCGTGTCCATCGTAGGCCGCCGAAACATGGGATGGCAAAGCTTCCGATAGCGCTTTGGCAACTTCCCGGGCCTGCTTAATGCCTCCATGAACATCAATCGGCCCCATGGCCGGACAGGCATTGAGTTTAATAGCGCATACATTTGTTTCCTCAATAACCTTCAAGGCTTGCTCGACTGCCGAATCCGGTTCGGGCACATTCCCACCCACCCAACGATAATAAGGTAAACCTTTGGTGTGCAGCAAACCTCCGAACAATTGGTAAAGAGGCGTTTGAAGCCGTCGGCCCAAGATGTCCCAAAGCGCGGTCTCAATTCCCGCGGCAACACTCCGCTGTACTGGACTATTGCTGTAAAAATCATGGCTGAGAAATTCCTGAGCCAAGGTGATACGATTAGCATCTTTACCGATAAAAAAGGATGCTATGTCGTGAGCAAGAGTGATCACTGTTTCCGTATGGCTTTCTAAGGTTATGTCTCCATAGCTTTCACCGGCTTCGGTGATCACTCGAACCAGGGCAAACCGGGGAGGTATGGTAAAAGCCTCGATAGCTTTAATCGGATTTGGATGTAGATGGTCGCTATGGAAATCGCTGTTCATACTAAAGCCTAGCTTGTATTTCTGAGACCTAACATTGAATGACGATCGACGTCAAACGAGATGGCTGCAAAAGCGCTCTATGCGATCCAGTCCTTTCTCGATTTCCTCCACGCTCGTGGCGTAACTGATACGGCTATATTCGGCGGCTCGACCGTGACGGTAACCCAGCATGTCTTTAACTACAAATACTGAAAGCTTGGGTCCGGACACAATACTCCAAAAAGACCGTCAAGATAGTAGATACTGGCTTTTCACTTCTAATTTCATGCCCCCAGCTGATCAGCCAGGTCGTTAAAGTCTTCGGCGACGATATCAAAATTGGTGAGCTTTGATGCCTCAACGCGTCGCTCCTCCCCGAATTCAAATGGCCGGTGGACAAAGGCGGTCTTAAAACCAACTCCTTGGGCAGCTCTCAAATCGCCGGCGTGGGCTGCGACCATCATTACTTCCTCGTGTTTTAAGCCGAGCAACTGAGCTGCTGTTTGGTATACGATCGGATCCGGCTTGTAGCGTTTAGCCAGCTCTGAAGACAAGACCGCGTCCCAAGGGATGCCTGCCCGATTAGCCATGTTCGACAGGAGCGACACGTTGCCATTGGAAAGTGAGGCTATGGTATACGATTTCCGTAACCGGGAAAGACCCTCGATGGTATCGGGCCAGGGTTCCAGACGATGCCAGCCCCGATTAAAATCGTCGAGCTCATCCTCCGATAACGATTGTAATTCGAATTGCTCCACGAGCTCATCGAGAATCATACGATGAAGCCGGTCGATATTCGTCCAGGGCAGCTCGCCGTTTCTCACTTTGTTCATATAAGGCCCATAACCCGCGCGCCAACCATCTGCCACGGCCGTCCAATCTACATCCAGGCCTTTCTTTTTTCCAAGCGCTTCACCTTCCGCAATAATGGAAGAACGCCAATCCACCACAGTACCAAAAACGTCAAACGTGAGGGCCTTTACATCCTTCAAGGATCCGGGCCGCTCGTTTTTCGGAGCCGAGCAGGCCTGGGCGCCGATAAGAGTAGCTCCACCCATAGAGGAAGACAAAACCGCCGGAGTCATAGCAGTGGTTTTAAGAAATTCTCTCCGTGAAGTATTTGCTCCTTCAGAATTCATGAGTGGGTCATGCCCGGGATGATTTTCCTTTTTTATTCCTTTCTCTCGCGATTGGAGAAGTACTTCAATGAAACCGGAACCCGCTCAACAATGCAATCCCAAGCTGTATCAACCCAACCTCTATGCGGGCAAATTGCATAAAGGAAATCCGATAAGAATGCGCGAGGGGTGAGAATGAGACTCCTTGGCTCATTCGCCTCGCACCGTTCGCGGTCGCGCCGGAATGACTATATTATTGCGTCCACTCGGTGGGTTTCTCATTATCGGCGCCATGAATACAACTGCTGTAACCAAACCGGCCAAACCTCTGAGGCGTGATCCAGCAGAGATCACTCCGTGGAAAGAGACCTGCGGCGACATCCGCTGCCTGATCGAGGAGGCGGACTTCGCGGCGGCGGAGGTCCACCACGTCGAGATCCAAGACGCCAAGCTCCACTATCACGAAAGGACCGACGAAATCTACTACATCATAGACGGGGAGGGTAAGCTCGTGCTCGACGACGAGGAGGTCGAGGTCCACAAGGGCGTTGTCGTCTACGTCCCCCGCGGCGTGAGGCACAAGGCGGTCGGGAAACTGACGGTGCTCACCGTCTGCATCCCTCGCGGTGTCCTCGGTGACGTCCACGAGGTCGAGTAGGCGATAGAAACGATCATCGTATTTCTTCGTCGAGCTAAGTCGACCGGTCCTCAGCCAGCCAAGCAAAGTGAGGATGCGTGACCATCTATTGTCGAAAGAGAATTACCAGCCGGCTTTCCAACTGTTTCTGATTACCTTCCATGGGGAAACGATTAACAATTCATTTCTGCTGAGTTGAATTAGGTAACTTCGTATAAGCGACAATTAATCGAGGTCCTTTTCTGCTTGGGTCCTCGCTGGAAATCAGTCTGCGCGCGCTTCTCTGCGTCTCCTCGGACTTACTGCGCAACATCCACCCGTGATTGCCTGTGGGATTGTCTAGCCAGGCCTGCACATTCGCCACCATCCTCCGAGTGGATGCAAACTCATATTCAGCCAAACCTTCGATTTCCGTCATGCCTGAAATCACGGATGAAAAGTCTTTCCCTTTCCCTCCGCCCAAAGACGCCCATTCACCGTCCGGGTGCGAAGCATGATTCCAAGTCGATTTGTCAACCCACCCCCGCAACATAGGATGCAACGTCAGTGAAACAGGAGTTGCGTTGTTCGCGGCAGTCACTTTGAACTGCATACGCACGGACTGAATCGTCACCCCAGCGGGAATCGCGCTCTTTATATCAAAGCGGAGCAGGACGCGACTCCTCCCGCCAACATTTTGATTAATCCTACCGACGATCAAGGTCAGCGCAGTACCCATATTCTGATCGGTAACCATTTCAAACAAAGTTGTATCTGTTGAAACCGGGATTTCGACCTGCATTACGGCACCGTCAGTATTCGCACCCGCATTTGCAGTGACGGTAACAATTCCCGAAACCAAAAGGGCGGCGCAAGTGATTAGCAGTTTGGCGATGATGTTCATTTTGTTTCTTTCTAACAAGGGCTTATTTATCCCCTGTTCGGTTAATGTTCCGCTTTACAGGGAGTATTCGGCAAGAAAAATATCGTTTACCGAGCATAGGTAAGATTAATGTTACTATTCGCGTAAAAACCGAACTCTAAGTTGCAGATTTTATGAGAAATCAGGAACCAAAGTTGGAAATCCAGTTTCGAGAAGCCATTCTCAAGCGACAATACTACTACCAGACCGAAAAAACCTGCGTCGGCTGGTACAAGGACTTCGTTCGCTTCATTAAGCTGCGCCATCCGCGGGAAATGGGCGCGCCGTTTAACCACCGTTTTG
>JAPUIL010000281.1 GCA_027297085.1 Verrucomicrobiota bacterium
AGGTGCTGGCCTACACCATGCCCAGCCCGGCCCATTTGATCATGGCGCGCAAGGGCGTTCCATTCGAGACAAAAGAACGATTGAAAAAAGTGCTTCTTGCGCTGGACCCCTCGAACCCAAAGGACAAAACCATTCTGGATAAACTCTACGGCGTCCGGGGTTTTGCAGAAACCAGGCTTTCGGATTTCGAAGAGGTCGCCAAAGTCGCGGCCGGATTTGGATTTGTTAAGAATCCTGACCTTTTCGCCGACAGGGAGGCCTCTGAATAAGCAGGATGATCAACCTTGAATGCTTGAAAGTCCGTTACGACCGGAATTCGCCGGTCCTGACTATTGACAGCCTGCGAATCAACCGGCACGAGCGCGTGGCGATCATCGGCCCGAGTGGTGCGGGCAAGAGCACGCTGTTACGGAGCATCAAAGGTTACGTCCGCCCGGATGAAGGCAAAGTGGAGGTGCTCGGGGTCAACTTCCGATCCGCGAAGCGGCATGAATGGCGTCGCGTCAATCGGAAGATCGGCCTCATCTATCAACAGTTCCACCTGGTTCCAAGGCTCACGGTGTTGCGCAACGTACTCTGCGGCCGGTTGGGCTACGCCAATCCGTTGCGTTCCCTGATGGGTATCTTCTCCGGTGAGGACGTACATATTGCACTGTCCGCCATCCGCGAGGTCGGGTTGGAGGACATTCTTCATCAACGGGCCGATACGCTCAGTGGCGGTGAACAGCAGCGGGTGGCCGTTGCCCGGATGTTGGCTCAACAGCCGTCCATTATTCTCGCCGACGAGCCCGTCTCAAGCCTGGATCCCGTCCGGGCCGAAAATATTCTCGAACTGATTACAAAGGTTCACGCGCATCATGACACAGCCTTGATCATGAGTCTTCATCAGCCGCAACTGGCAAAGCAATTTGCTCAGCGCATAATCGGGCTTCGGAACGGACGCGTGATTTTCGACGGAACGTGCGATGAACTCGATAATTCGAAAATGGAAGAAATATATCGTGGCGACAATATTATCTCAATTAACAACACGCTCGCAGGCTCCCGGCCGGCTGAGGCGGGGTCTGCTTAGAACAGCCTTGACCGCTGGCGTCCTCGCGGTGCTTGTCTGGTCCTGGCGAGGCACGGAAATGGATCTGGCCCAGCTGTCCCAATCCGGTCCGCGCGTGGCTGATTTCCTGGACCGCATGTTTCCGCCCAATTTGGCCACAAGTGAAACCGAATTGCGGCCCTTTCCGCCCCCATTGCAACTTGCGGGAAAAGCGGTCGCCCTAACCTTGCAGATTTCTATTCTGGGGACCGCGATCGGCACCTGTACGGCTTTCCTGCTTGGCTTTTTTGCGGCGGAGAATCTCACGCCTCACTGGGTGCATCACTCCGTCAAAATGGGGTTTGCGCTGCTCCGGTCCATCCCAGTGATCATACTCGCATTGTTGTTTGTGGCCGCCGTAGGGTTAGGGGCCTTCCCCGGGGTCTTGGCCATTGCCATTCATTCGATTGGGATGCTGGGGAAGCTGTTCGCCGAGGAATGCGAGGATGTGTACGGCGGCGTTTGGGAGGCCATGGACAGCGCCGGAGCAAACTGGTTGCAGAAGATACGCTATGCCATCTGGCCCCAAGTAGCGCCGCAGTACTTTTCCCTGATGCTCTTCAGGTTAGACATGAATATCCGGGACTCCGCCGTTCTCGGGTTTGTGGGTGTAGCAGGCTTGGGGCTTTGGATAGAAAACTACCGCCGCTCTTTCGACTATGCCAGCGTGGCTACCATGGTGCTGATCACTATGCTGGTCGTGCTCGTTGTTGAACAAGCGAGCATCCAGATTCGCCGCCGGCTGCGTTAACCCAAGTTCTACAGTTACAGGGACAATATCTGGTCAGCTGTCCTCAGAAGAAACGAATGGGTTTCGATTCTTCATCTTGGCGCATTTTTTCGTGCTCTTCGTCCGAGCATCCCCGGTCGGTCGGGACGCCTGCATCGGCATCCTTGGCGCCGGCCAAATTGTTAGAGATCAGGTAAGCTTCGACTTCCTCCCCGCTCACGTCGGCCAGCATGATTCCGTCGATCTCCACGCAGGGGGACAAAGGTTGCCCTGATTTACGCACCATTTCTGCATAATTTTCAGCGTCGTTGATAACATCTATATCTTCGTATTCGAGGTCGTGTTTCTGGAAAATGGCACGCACTCCCATACTCCATCCACATTGTGGTTTTAGGTAAGCTTTAATTTTCATGGTTGTTTCCTCATTTAAATTTCAAACAGGCTTTATTGAGGAAGAGGATTAAAAAGCAGGCTTTATTCAAGACAAAAACCAAATAAGCGCCTCGAAATCGCCCAAATGAAGTTGCGGCTGAGTCTTTCGGGTCATAATTAAATCTCATCCAAGTTAGATACCAAGTCCATCTGCTGGTGCAAAATCCGAGCGAGAATCACGATTTCGCCAGAAGTGTAATAAACCAAATAGTGACGCCCTATAGGATAAAGCCTAGCGCCATCGAAAAGATCTTCGCGTGTCTTACTAATCAAGTGTTGAGGGTTCTCAGTGATCGAATCAATGGCATCCCTAAGCATGGATCGATACTTTCGATACTGCCCCAAGCCCCATCTCTCTATGGTGTAATCGAGGATGTTTTCATAATCCTCAGAGGCCAATCGCGTGACCTTCAAACTATGAGACATTGTTTTTGGCCTCTATGGCCTTCTCAATCTCATCAAAACTACGAGTGGCAAATTCGCGTCCTTCGCCTTGTTCGAAACCCCGTACTGCTTGGTGTTTAAAATCTAAGTAGCGTAACCTTTCCGCTTCATCAGAATAGTGCATCATACGCAATGCTTCTCGAACCACTTCGCTTGCATTGTTATAGAGACCAGACTCTACCTTGGACCTAACCATGGATTCTAATTTTTTTGTCAGTGAAACGTGCATAATTAATTCTTTATTTCAACGTGGCTGCTATACAAACATTGTCAATCTTTGTATGACTCAGTTCCACAGAGCCAATTAACGTCGCAACTCGTATTTGATATGAAGGGCCCCTTACCGAACCCCCGACGGCAAGCGTCTGACTTGGTTTATCATGCGAGTGTAGCCCTTCTGCAGCTGTTGAAGCGTATCCGTTTCTCCGAGCGTTACCGTCTCAGCAGAGACAAAATTGTCGATACGGGCTGCATACTCCTTATTAATCATCACTCCCAGGAAATCGCCGGTTTTGCTGAACATGATGTTGGATTCTCTAGGGGAAAACTCTCCCATGAGCCGGTTCATAAATCGGCTGTCGATGCGAAAATGCTTGGGGGTTTTCAGCTCCAGTTTAAAAGGGGCTTCACCGTAAAAACCATTTTGACGATCGATGAGAACGGCCCGCGGGAATTTAAGGGGATCCAAGGCCACATAAAATGGCTCCGTCTCCACGATATTCACCCATTCTGACTCCAAGGGTATGGTGAGGACTCGTGCGTCAATGGATAAAAAGTCTAGTGTCTTGAGCGGATAGGCATAACGGCCCAAGCGGATAACGCCTCGCAGATTGAGATTTTCATTGCGCAGATCGTTCTCGGAAAGGCCAAAGTCTTCCCAAGTAAAGACGGCCTTAAGGTCTTTGCCGTCCGACACCACGACCGGGCGAACGGTTACCAGCTTCTCGTCTCCCCCACGCCGGGTGGATTTCTGGTAACGCACATCAATGGTGACCCCACTGCCCACAAAATCAGAGAAAATGAGGTTGGGGCTGCGTGGCTGGGACTGGCGCACTTGCTCAGCGATTTCGGTCAAGCGCTCCGTTTGGGCGTTGACGCCTTCGGTCAATTCGGTAGCCAGCTGGGAGGCATGCTCCTGCAGGCGAATATTGTCGTCCCGGACGATGGCAATTTCACTTCTCGCCTGTTCGAGATTCTCCCGAACCAGGCGGCTCTCCGCCTCGGCCAATTGCAATTGGGTGTCGAGGATTCGAGTCTTCTGCTCTGCCTGGCGCTGGGCGTCTTCCAATTCCTTCTGGCGAGTTTCGGCACTGGCGATGGCTGCTTGCTTGTCCCTCAGCTCTTTCTGCAGATCTTCCATCTGCCGGAGTTTCCTTTCCGCCTCACGCCTCTGCTCTTCGAGTGCGGCATTCATTTGCTCCACGTCTTGCTGAGATTTTTCAAGGACTGCAATTCGCTCCTGCAAATCCGACTCCAATTGATCGTTGTTCTTGGCCAGGGCTTCTCGCTCTGCCCGCGTGAGCTCCAACTCCTCCTCGCGGTTTTGCAGATTCTCCTCCGTTGTTTCCAAGGTCTGCTGAGTTTGCTGAAGGGATGCGGCCATGTTGTGATTCGACTCTTCTTCCAGCTCCAGCGAGAGCTTCAAGACCTCGATGATATCCTCCTGCGCTTGGATGGGATCCTCCGGAAGTACTTCTTGCACGGGCTGATTCTCATCCGGCGTCTCAAAACGCACCAGAGCAAGCAGACTCAGCAGCAGAAAGTCACAAATAATGAGCAGGAGATTTTTATTCATCGTTTAATGGTGCAGTTTCAGCAGGAGGGTTTTGCGGAAGGGACGTACATGAAATATTTTTAGAATGGCCACGAATATTATGCCAAAGAGGGTCGATGAGTAGGCAGCCATCAAACTGGCCTGCACGACCCCGATGGCGAGAAAGATCAAGGCGAGCACGGTGCCTGTTAGACCGATGTAAAGTCCGCTGTCGAAAAGTTGCTCCTCGTTCTGGAGCAGTTCCAGTTTAAGAGCGGTAGATTCATCCATTTTCCTTATTTCGGTCAGCTTTATGAGACTGGCCATATACACAGCGACTTGTATCAAGAAAAAGATTGAAATGGTTATAACGGTTATCTGGTCCATGGTGTCGTTACGTTCGGTTGGAGTGAAGAGGGATTCAACAGTATCCTGAAAGGCCCACTCAAGTCGAATTTCCGTTTGGGGAGTTTGACTTTGTCGAAAAACGCCGGGTTCCATTATCAGGATAATTAAAAAGGAAAGAATCAAGGTTAGAGTGAGAGATCGTAGCGCGGCCACCAGCATCGGAGGCTTTCCAGGCCGGGAAAAAGTACGAAATAGCAGGGGAAACGCCCGTATACCAAAGGTGGTCAGACAGAGCGCGGAGGCAGCCGTAAAAAATCCTTTAAAGAGTAAGAACACTCCTGGGTGTCGAGCAGCAGGGAGCAATAAAGCCGGATTGTCTAAGAGCCAGGGCAGGTG
>JAPUIL010000282.1 GCA_027297085.1 Verrucomicrobiota bacterium
CGCTAGTTGACCTCGAGGAATTTAAGATAGAGGAACTCTCCCTGGAAAAGTCCGATTCATTAATGCCTACCGACCGAACAGTCGATTCCGCGTTTATGGCTGATATGGATCTGATCGATATTCCCCGGTCGGTAATGGTGCTGAGTCCTGAGGCAATGGCTCAGTTTCAGATCAGGGATTTTTCGGATCTAAACAAAGTGGGTGCAGGTACATCGCGCATCAATTACTACGGAGTCCCCGGAGCTCCCATTCTCCGCGGAGCCAAAGGAGGCACCTACTTCAACGGCATGTTGCGCGCTTTCAACCGAAACGAAATGCCCATTTCCTTTGGTTCCCTGGAAGCTTTGGATGTGGTGCGGGGCCCGGCGCCAAGCCACCTGGAGGTAACCAATATTGGAGGTTATGTTAATTTCATCCCTAAATCTCCTTTCTTCGACGAAAACCGCGGGTCCATTCAGCTTCAGGCAGGCAGTCACGATTTCTACAATGTTAAGGTTGATTCGGGTGGTCCACTTCTGCTGGGCTCCAAGCCTTCGGCCTACCGAGTATCTATAACGGGGCAATCGGCAGATAGCTATTACGATAATGTCAGTAACAACTTCCTTTCGATCTATGGAAGCGTGAAGAGCGAGCTATCTAAAAACGTCAAACTTTTCGCGGGAGCTGAATACTACCGATTCAGAAGCAACGAAAACGTGGGCTGGAATAGGCCAACCCAGGCCTTGATTGATAACGGCGAATATGTGATCGGCGAATCGCCAGACATCTCCACGCCGGTCTGGAATGGAGTGGCAAATCGCAACCTCACCGAATGGCCATACAATACGATCATTCCCGGACTGGTCGCCCTGGCTGTTCCCGGGGATATTGCCCGCGAACGAATTCCGGCTAGCCAACTGACACTCATGCATAACCTGAATTTGCAGGTTGGTTTGGACCAAACTTACCGTGTGCTATCTCAGGAAGAAATCGATGAACGCGGCATCTTTTTACCTGCTTGGTTTAACCGCAGTTTCGCGGAAGCAGAACTGGCAACCATCACACCGGATATTCAGGATGCCTATGTTTACACACCAGAATATTTTGAAAACGGTGGGCAAGTACTGACTGAAAAAATCAATGGCAGCACGGTACTGGCCGATCCCAATGACTTTGCCGACTCGGAAGATTTAATAGCCTTTTTCGATTTTGAATTTCTGGGCAACCCGGACCGTAGAATCGAGTGGAAAAACTTTTTAGAATACCTGAATACGCAAAAGCAATCATCCTACGGTTACGCCATCGATACACAACAAACCATTGTCGCTTCGAAATTGCTGATTACAGACAAGGTCCTGATTCCTCGAACAAAGCTTCAATACGGCGTAGGAATACGCTACACCGACGCTTGGATGGTACAGGACTTTTTCGCTGAACCCTTCAGTCGCAGAGACATTACATCCGGCACGATCAGTTCCAACTCCATCATCCTCACAGGATCTCAAATTGGACCCGATGGTAAAAACTTCTGGTCGCCTTCCGGAGGAGCCAATGTGGCATCCGGCCTCTTGCAAACCAGTGTATTTGCCCAAGCCAAGGTCGATTTTAACGACTCATTTTTCGCACTAGTCAGTGGACGTATTGAATATGCGGATTTTGACGTATCACTCCCGCCCCAGGTTGATCGCGGCAGTCCCTCGCTTGAGGAAACGCTCGCCTCAGGCAGCGGTCATAAAACCATCACCTCCATCAGTCTCAACCCGGTTATCAAACTAGACGAAAACTTCAGTTTGTATGGAGCTGCTCAGGTGGGTACCTCCATGGACCCTACCCAGGGAGGGCCTATTTTTGGAGAAGACAATTTTGCTGAGGCGAAACTCTACGAGATCGGCCTTAAAGGAAGTTTTGCAGAAAATTCGCTCTACTTTTCTGGAGCCGTCTACCGTTGGGAGCAAAACCGATTCAATACGCGAGACGCACGAAGTGAGCCTCTCGAAGCCGAAGGACTTGAATTTGAAATGACCTGGAAACCTGTGGAGCCACTCACCTTGATTGTAAGCTTCGACAACCTTCAGGTAAAACGAAACTCCAGCCTCGGATTTCGAAGCCTTGTGATGACTGAACAGGATTGGGCCTTAAGCGGGGGAATCCTCAACGCCGCTGGTGGGGTTAATCCTCCATCCAACCCGAACCTGATTTACCCCGGTTTTCCGGAACGCAATCTGAAGCTCTTTGCCATTTACCAACTGGAAAACGGACTGGGTTTCGCCGGTGGACCTATTTGGCAGGATGCCTTTTGGCTGAATTTCGACCGAACCATCCGTTTGCCGTCCTCAACGGTCTGGAACTTCAACTGCTTTTACAAAACGGATTCATGGGAGACCATGCTCTCCATCGAGAACGCCTTTGATGAAGATTATTTTCTGGGTTCGGAGCCGGTCTTCGGCGCCAACACTCTGGTCACCAAGGCACCTGATGTTGAAGGGACTCTGACGGTTACCATATTCTTTTAAAACTCCTTGATAGGCGGCATCGCGAGGACCAACCTTCGCCTCAATAGGCTACGGCTTGGCACGCGCGATTGCCCTACCATGTTTTGACCCGAATGGTAGGGCCACTGCGTCTCCGCAGTGCCGAAATATTGGAGTCGGTAGCTGATCAATTAACAGCTGCTCCTGGCTCACAGTAGCAGGATGAAGTCGGACGTGTGTCCGCATTGGCCCAGGCCACTTTGATTTTTGAATCCAGAGTTTGAGCTTCCTTATTTTTGCCTTGAGCTCGTAGCGATTGCTGAAGACCGATTAAGCCCCACCCGTTGTTTCGGTTTCGCACCAGATCTTCACGGTAGACGGTTTCTGCTTCTTCAACTCGACCATCGGCCATCAAGAGTGCCCCGAGTGCGTGTCGCACCGGCAACATCCATCCGGGAGGTTCATCGTAGATCAGAGCATCTTCTTCCCGTATACCAAAGCGGAGCTTAGCGAACGCTTCTTCCTTTTTACCTTCACGCCAGAGCAGTTCACCTTCGATCATGGCCTGGGCGATTGGCAGGACTTTGCTTACAAGATTATTCAATATATGCCAGTCTTCGGGTACTGCCTTTACAGCTTCATTGAAAGCATTCATTTCAACGCGTGCCTGTTTGGTTCTTCCCAGAGCAGAGTTGGCAATCGACCGGGCGTAAAACCGAACGGCTCTACTGACGAGTCGGTAGTCCTTGTAGTCCGGCTCCTCCAAAATCTCCTCCCACTTACCAAATCGGATCATAGTGTGGAACGTGGTTGGCATGACGCCTTCAATGAAATCGGACATTGCTCTTAGCGGCTGCTCCGGCATTTCGTTTTCCAGATCACGAGCCGCCTTCAGAGCGTCTTCGTAACGGCCCGACATCATCGCAGCGTATGATAAGAAATGCAGATTGTGGGCAAAATACATATAATACTTAAAAGGTTCCTGAGCATACTTGAAATAGGCGCGATCTGCTTCAACCGCTTCGGCATTCACCTCCACCGCCTCAGAATATCGACCGACCCTGATGTAAATATGTGATGGCATGTGAACCAGGTGCCCAGCCCCAGGGACCAACGTTCGAAGGCGATCCGATGCGGGTACAGCACGATCGGGATCCTGCGAAGCTTCCACTGTGTGAATATAAAAGTGGTTAGCGCCGGGATGCTGGGGATGCAGTTCCATAGTCTTCTCGAGAACAGCTACGATTTCCTCCACTCTACCTTTTGGACTGCCGTCATTATCCCAATAGTCCCAAGGCTGCAGGTTCATCAAAGAATCTGCAAAAATTGTACCTACTTCAGGATCTTCAGGAAATTTTCTAAAGGCCGCTTCCATGGCATCGGCAAATGCCCGGTCCAATCCGGAGCGATCCGCCGGAGCAGGATATTCATAGCGGGCCGACACCGCGTTAACTAGCGCTACTTCTTGCGGCGTTGCACTTCCAATACGCTCCAGCGCATTGTCCGAGGCCTCGCGAGCCAGCCGGGAACGCTCTTCCCCCATTTCCGCATCATTGATGTTGATGCCATGCGAATAGGCAATTCCCCACCAGGGCATAGCGGCTTTAGGATCCTTTTCTGCCGCAGCTTGGAATGACCGAATGGCTTCATCGTGATTGAAGCCATACATGAGTTGTATGCCCTGATTGAATAAAGCCTGGGCTTCATCGGAAGTCGTGGAGATGGTTCTTTTATAGTCTCCGAAACCTTCGTAAAGACCTTCCACAACCGAATCCGACTGAGAGCAGCCAGTTAAGAAAATGCCAGTAACGGTGATTACAACGAGGAAGAAAATACGATTTTTAGTGGAGTAAAAATTCATGGGTTTTTGAGGTTATTTTTTGAAATGAAATTAGATTATGCAGGAACTAAACTGCGATGAATAATTGATGATTTCGAGTTTAGGATAATTCGCCTCCCTTGACCAGTAGGATCTGCACGGTAATGGCACCTCTTCCGTACCGTAAGAAGTTGGATAAAAAAACCCAAGGTTGGACTAAATCGATTCCCAGCCGATAAAATCGATCACCTTTTGCCAGTGGATAGTATATACAAACCGAAGAAGGCCGTGGGCCAGTCAGCATAAGTCGCGATGAAGAGCGCTTGTATTGTTATCGTTAACCCCTCAGCGCCAGTGGTCACATCGAACCGTTGACTACGATCCAAAGCACTTTGATCAATTTCATGGTACAGACCCGCATATTTCAACTTTACCAGGTCAGAAATGAGCTTCGTTAGATCTGCTTTTCAGTGCTTGACGACCCCTCATTTTATTACCACTTTACCCAATCTTTTGTTGTAGCCCGATGGTGTAATTGGCAACACAGATGGTTTTGGTCCATCCATTCTAGGTTCGAGTCCTAGTCGGGCTGCCATCCTTCGCTTTCACTTTGTTCAAGCTTCGGATGGCACGCCAAGAAGCGATAAAGCAGCACACATGATTCGATTACAACTTAGCGAAGGATGCCCTTCGTAGCTTCAGCGGAGTAGGGCCTATGTATTACGTCTATCGATTAACAACCACCCTGGATCCAAAACGCCACTATACCGGCTTCACAACGGATCTCTCGAATAGATTCAAAGCTCACAACAAAGGAAGTAATAAACCTACGGCAACTTACCGACCCTGGAAGCTGGTTTTCTACGCCGCGTTTGAGGATAAAGAATCCGCCCTGGATCTTGAAAGATATCTGAAAACCGGTTCCGGAAAGGCTTTTGCAAGGAAACGGCTTTGGAAATAACGCCGGTGAGATTCCTTCGCTTTCACTTCGCAAAAGCTTTCGGATGGCACACCGTAAAATACAGTCAGAGCAAAGGAAGTTGCTTAAAGCTTTTGTTTTTCAACGATTGACGTCCTCGTAGGGATTCACCTACAAGAAGGCTTTAATGCAATCTGACACTCCCGCGAAACGCGAATTGAAGTATAAACGCATCATTCTGAAGCTGAGTGGTGAAGTATTAAAAAACCCGGAAACGGGGGATCCGATCGATCCGGACGTCCTGATGCGGATCTGCAAACAGCTGAAGGAAATCTGGGATTTTGGAATGGAAATCGGCGTTGTGGTGGGGGGTGGGAACATATTCCGTGGCCTTCAGGGCGAAGGCAAAGGTATAGCCCGGACGACTGGAGACTACATGGGCATGCTGGCTACGGTAATAAATTCCATGGCCCTGATGGATTGCCTGGAAAAACTGGGAGTTGTGACGCGTGTTCTCTCGGCCATCCGCATGGATGAAGTGGCGGAACCCTTCGTTCTCCGCAGGGCTACCCGGCACCTCGAGCGTGGGCGACTTGTCATATTCGGAGCCGGCACCGGAAACCCGTATTTCTCAACGGATACAACTGCCGCTCTCCGTGCCAATGAGGTTCAGGCTGAGATCATTTTAAAAGCCACCAAAGTGGACGGCATCTACGATAAGGATCCCATGAAGTACGCGGATGCTAAAAAGTACGACGAGCTCACCTACATGGAGTGTTTAGCTCAACGATTAAACGTCATGGATTCCACAGCTTTCTCGCTTTGTATGGATAATAATGTTCCCATTCTTGTGATTGACCTCAACGATCCCAGCGCGATCAGAAAAGCGGTTACGGGAGAATCTATCGGAACCCTCGTCCACGAATAATACCAATTCTACTGAAATACATTTATGAGCAAGGAAATCATTGATGATACGAATCAAAGTATGACCAAGGCCGTTGAGCATACATTACACGAATTCTCCACCTTGCACACAGGGAAAGCATCTCCGTCGATGGTGGAAAACGTGATGGTGGAAGCTTACGATAGCAGTATGCGGCTGCGAGACATGGCGGCCATAACCACCCCGGATCCCCGGACCATTCAGATTCAACCCTGGGACAAGTCGGTAATTCAGAACATTGAGAAGGCTATCCAGACGGCCAACCTCGGATTGAATCCCTCAGTTGATGGAGTTATAGTTCGAATTCCGATTCCCGAGCTGAGTGGTGATCGCCGGCAAGAATTGGTTAAAGTTGCTCATCGCATGGCGGAAGACGGTCGAATCAGTGTGCGCCATGCGCGCAAAGATGGCCTTTATTTTTTGAAAGAAGCCAAAAAGGACGGCGACCTTTCCGAGGATGATTTCAACCGCTGGGAAAAGGAAGTGCAGAAAATAACGGACAAATTTGTGAGCCAAATCGACGAACATCTGAAAGGCAAGGAACAGGAGCTCCAACAAATCTGAACACCAAGTCGCGACCGAGGTCACTCCTACACTTCGAAACCGGCATCCTAATGCAGAAGCTAGCTTGCTGACCATACCTGTCATAATAGCTTCTCCAGGCTTAAATTGAAGAATTTTCAAGGCACCGCAATAGCGGCGCTTTTTTTATTGGCGTTTTGGGAAGAAATGGATTCCCATCGCCGACATCTAACCAGCCCGAAACCAATGCTCACTCACTTTTCCAATGCACGGCGCGTTGTCGTAAAACTGGGAACCAACCTCCTGACTACAGGCGACGGCGAAATGGACGAAGCACGCGTAAAGTCGTTCTGCGACCAGGTGGCCAGGCTTCGGCAAAAAAACATCCAGGTAATATTAGTCAGTTCGGGTGCAGTTGGGTTGGGAATGGGGAAACTAGGCTTGGAAAAACGTCCTAAGCTTATTGAAAAACTGCAGGCTTGCGCTGCGGTGGGTCAGAGCATTCTTACCCAAACCTGGCAAAAACACTTCGAGCCATTTGGGCTAGTCGTTGGCCAGATTCTCCTTACCCGGGACGACGTGCGCGGGCGCAGACGTCATGTGGCGATCATGAACACCATCGAAACCCTTCTCCGCGAAGGCGTGGTGCCCATCCTAAATGAAAACGACTCAGTGAGCGCAGAGGAGTTGGAGATAAAGTTCGGAGACAACGACATACTGTCCGCCCTGGTTGCCAGTCTAACCAAGTCGGATGTTCTGGCAATCCTCACCACAGTCAAAGGCTTGCTGGACCTGGATAACGGCGATCACCTCATTCCCATTGTGGAAAACATCACGCCCGAAATCGAGGCTCTGGCTAAGGGCACCACCAGCAAAACTTCCATTGGCGGCATGATTTCAAAAATAGAAGCGGCCAAGGTGGCGACTCACTCCGGTTGCGGCGTCTTTTTCGGAGCTGGGTATGCCGAAAATATTTTGACCGACCTCATTGAAGGCAAAGCAGAAGGCACTTTCTTTATCCCTTCAGACAATCCTCTCGAAAGTAAGAAACGCTGGTTGGCTTATTTTGAAAAACCCCAAGGACAGATTTGCGTCGATGCCGGGGCAGTCAAAGCGCTCAAGGAAAACGGCAGTAGCCTACTGGCTAAAGGCATACTCAAATGCGATTCAGATTTCGCGGCGGATTCCCTGATCGAAGTAGCCGACGAATCAGGCAAAGTATTTGCGCGTGGATTGACCCGGTTCACCAGTGATCAACTGCAGTCGATCGTGGGTAAATCATCAGAAGAAATTTCCCAGGCCTTTCCCGAACGCAAGAAATTCGAGGTAATCCATAGAGATGACCTGGTAGTGATCGCTTAGGCATAGTATGACTCACTCGGTGCGGCAGGGAACCCTTCATGTGCCTGCAAAGAATTCTTGAAAATTTGTTTCACACTCAAAGCACGATGCTTAACGTCGGCTCTTTATGGATTCTGAGAGCTGGTCATCCTCCCCACAACAGATGGGGTACCCACCCATCGATTTTCGTGCTGAACTGAACGAGGAACAATTTGCCGCGGTCACTGCGCCGGACGGTCCGGCTTTGGTATTGGCCGGAGCAGGCTCAGGCAAAACTCGCACCCTGATCTACCGTGTTGCCTACCTGCTGGAACAAGGCGTGCACCCCGGCAATATAATGCTGCTGACCTTTACTAACAAAGCAGCCCGGGAAATGCTGGCCCGCGTGGAAGACCTGACCGGTGTCCCTCGCCGTGCGTTCTGGGGTGGAACCTTCCACTCCATCGGTCAACGCATGTTGCGCATGCACGGCGAACCTCTGGGCATCCATTCCAACTATACAATTTTGGACCAATCAGACGCAGAGTCTTTACTTGCGGATGTTATTCGCGGCGTGGATGCCTTCTTTCTAAAGGACAAAAATAACCCCAAAGCCAAAGTAATTGCCAATGTCATCAGCCTCTCTCGCAACACCTGCCAGTCAGTTGAAGATTCGATTAAGCAGTTTTCCCCCTACTTCCACGAGTACATTCCAGACTTCGAGAAATTTTATGAAGCTTATCAAACCAGGAAAAAGCAGCAACAGGTAGCAGATTACGACGACCTACTGGTTTACTGGTTAGAGATCCTGAAAACCCAGGACCAGATTGCCCACTACTACCAAGACCGATTTCAACACATCCTGGTCGACGAATATCAGGACACCAACAAGATCCAGGCTCAAATCGTCGACCTGATTGGCAGCCGCAATCAAATCATGGCAGTGGGGGATGACGCCCAGAGCATCTACTCCTGGCGCGGGGCAAACTACAAAAACATCCTTCATTTTCCCGATACCCACGAAGGTACCGAGATGTACCGAATTGAGACCAACTATCGTAGCACACCGGAGATTCTGGGCTTCGCCAACGACATTATCAATCAGTTCGACGCCGGACAGGGATTCCATAAAGTACTGCGGCCTGTAAAGGAGCCTCACCTCCAGCCTATGATGATCCAGGCCATGGACGGCCGGGAAGAGGCATCGATTGTAATTCGCCGGATTCAGGCCCTGTTGGAGGAAGGAAGGTCCCTCAGCGATATCACGATCCTTTACCGGGCGCACTACCAGGCGGTCGACTTGCAAATGGAACTTACCCGAGAAAACGTTCCATTTCAGATCACCAGTGGAGTACAATTCTTTGAGCAGGCCCACATCAAGGATCTGGTCGCGCAAATCAAATTTGCCTACAACTCCAACGATTCCCGGGCCTTTCACCGGTTCACCGGGCTTTTGCCCAAGGTCGGAGAGAAAACTGCTGAAAAAATTTTTCAGACCGCTTTCCAGGAAGCTCAAACAACCGGTGGACATATTGCGTCTATGTTTCTGACGAAAAAGGTCGTGGCCAAAGTGCCCAAAGGGGCCCGCGACCACTGGGAGTCATTGGCGGCCACCATTCAGGCAGTCGTCAAGGCAGCCTCATCTGAAACACCCAGCAAGATAGTGGCTATCGCTGTAGAAGGCTGGTATTCGGACTACATTAAGACTCTTTACCCCAATTACCTGCAACGGATGGACGATCTGCAGAGCCTGATCGGATTTGCCCAAAGGTTCACCGACTTACAGGAGCTTCTCTCCCAATTGGTCCTGATGAACTCCGAAACCTCTAGGACCTCCATTGACCCCGACGAAGATCAACTGCGGCTGACAACCGTCCACCAGGCTAAGGGGTTAGAGTTTCCAGTCGTATTTATTCTAGGCTGTTCAGACGGATTTTTCCCATTAAAACGGGCTATTGACCGCGGGGACCTCGATGAAGAAAGACGCTTATTCTACGTAGCCGTGACCCGCGCGATGGATGAACTCTATATGACCTCTCCACGCATGACTCAGTTTGGAGGCAACACGAATATCATGGACCCGAGCCGATTTATTCAGCGCGTCAATCCCGAACTCTATGAAGTCGTACGGTTGAAGCGGTATAGCTCCTGGTAGTCTCGTATTGCTCAAGTCACTGTTCGAGTCCATGGTCTCACTACCATGGCTACTTTATGGTCTACGTCTTGATGAGGCAGCATCGGCCGTGAGGACAATGATTAATCCGTGCACATCCAGTGAGTTCAGCTTGCTATTTATCAATGCGTGCTTGGGAACATTGACTCGCCAGAGGTTTTCTTACTTTCTCACATCATGTCACTTTTTCGATTAGCCCTTCTTGAATTATTAATTTCGACAAGCTTCTCCTTCGCTTCCATCGAATACCTGGAACAGCGGTATTTTCCTGAAGAGTCGTTCATGCGGATATCCGAATATTTCAACGGCATTGAAGTGGCGGGCAATCGAATAATCATACGCTCGGACGCAGAACATCGAACAGGCCATTACGTGACGTTTCAATTATCCTCCTCCTACTCAATCGACCACTTCAAATTGGAAGTGTACGAGCACGGCTCCAAGGAGCCGACCGACTATCTGTTTAAACCGCAGTCAACCATACCGGTGGGCAAACCTGTTTTCCTCGGACTTACTGGAGAAAAGTGGATGGATAAAAAACGGCCCCCGGTGGCGTATCGACTGTCACTTATAGGAAAGGACGGCAAAACGCTAAATTCCGCGACCAGTTTTCTCTGGGGAGATGACTAAACATTGGTCTCCTTGGTATACCTACGACGATTGGCAACCGGATTTTATATCCTTCAAAGAAACTCTAGATGGCGGTCAGGCATTTTGCTGGCACGCAATTGACGAGCATACATTTGAGGGGGTAGTATTGAAAATCCCCATACGATTACACTGGAATCCGGATAACCAAATCCAATGGTCAGCAGCGGGTGGACTGATCACAGAAACATCTGACATCTTATCCGATTACCTGGGAAGTAATCACTCGTATAAGGATTACTATGACACGCTGCCATGGCGTAGCGATACGCACCTAAAGCGTTGCATTGAACAGTTTCGGGAACTGCGCATACTCCGGCAACCACGTGGAGAAACTTTACTTGGTTTTCTCTGCAGCGCCACCAAGCAAATTGTGCAGATTAAAGAAATGCTAACTCTTTTACGGGACCGGTTCGGAACTCCCTTGCCTTCAGGTCACAAGGCCCTCCCGACCTGGGAACAACTTTACCATATAGGCGAATTGGAGCTACGGGATTGTAAGTTGGGCTTCCGCGCTGCTAACATCAAAAAGACGGCTGCATGCTTGGCTGAGAGAGATAACTATCTCGAGTCTGTAATCTCTAGCTCTTACACTGAGGCTAAATCGCAGCTTTGTTTCTTGCCGGGCGTTGGCGAAAAAGTAGCCGACTGCGTGTTGCTTTTTGGCTATAATAAGTTGGAGGCTTTCCCAGTAGATACTTGGGTTATTAAAGTCATGAAACGGCATTACGGACTCGATAACTGGCACCCCAAACAGGTAGCCCAATTCGGTCGATCCCACTTTGGAGCCTACGCCGGATTGGCCCAACAATTCCTCTTCGCCTGGGAGAG
>JAPUIL010000283.1 GCA_027297085.1 Verrucomicrobiota bacterium
AAAGCAATCCTTAGGTGGGTGAGCTCGATTTTACCCTGTTATTCCCCGTGGTCTTGATTTTGTCCTCACCCTCAACAAGCAGGTTCAAAGTTAAATCAAGTAACTCAATGCAACCACGCCCAAGTACCGTTCGAGGTCCAGGGATGGCCACAAAACTGTCCACTCATCATGGCAGCGCCGGCATCCCAATCGTAGAAATTGTCACTGGCAGCGCGGATACCAATAATGCCTTTTCCGCTGTTAATGAAGTCGAGAACAGCTTGTCGCTGGCTACTATTGGGGAAATTTATGTGGGGGGTATTATTAAAGAGAATAGCCCGCATTGCTTGAAACTCAGATGATCTTGGCTTTCTATTCGCCTTTAGGGCTACTCCAGGGAAAAACCGGCAAAAAGGTTCAGTACAAATGGATCCGTATGTTTCATGCAGAATGCGAGCGCCCGCTTTCGTTCTTCGGGGAGAAGAGCACCTGATTGAATTTTTTGATAAAGGGCCAAGGCTTCTTCTGCGTTTTTTGGAGTAAGGGAGACTTCGGCAGTCATGACTTCGGGATTAAGAGCCCGTATCCAGTCATGCACAAGGCGGACGCCTTCGCGGTCCTGTGTTCTCGCGCCTAACATCGGCATATGTCCCGCGCCTTTGGTAGCCATGCGGTAATAAAGAATAGACCGGTATGGGTTTCCCGGTTCGATCATGGGAGCGTTTTCCAGGCCGAATCTACCTTTTGTTGGCGGAGTGTTTATCAAAGCCATCTGGTCATTGGGCGCCGAAATATTCATTTGGTTAGTCGTGCTCGTCCCTCCTGAAAGACGGTGACAGTGGGAACAATTGGAATGCAACCAGGAACGGGCTCTTTGTTCCACGGAGGCCGATTCGTCATAGGGATTTCCCAAGGGTTGCTTTTTGGCCATTTGCACAAATTCCTTGTCGAACATTCCGAGATGGAAAAATCGTTCCAACTGTCCGTCGCGATTCAGTTGAGCTGGATAAAACGCCAATGCCCGGTTGAAGTTGCTGCCGTGACAGCGCATGCATTCGTCGCGGCTGGGAAAGCGGTAAGGATTTCCGGAAACCGTCGTATCCAATCCTTCCTTACGCACGAGTGTGGCGTCGATTTGATCTTCATTCCACTAGTAAGTGTATCCAATCCAGTAACCGTCAAAGTAGAAGATTTGAGTTTCTATACGAATCTCATCCGAATGTATTGTTTTGACCACTACCGTATTTGCTGGGGTTTCGTAGCGAATTAGAGGCGTTTCCCTTTGTTCAATCACTTCGGTTACAAGGCCTCCTTCTCCCGGCATACCGATCCAATAACGAGATCTGTAACCGTCTTGCCACATGGGTGCCCGAATTGAAAAAGAATATACTCCCGGATAGGTTTCTTCGGTTTCCACATTCCTGAAGATTCCCGTCTCGCTGAGTCGCCTTGGAAAATTGTTATCAGCATCGGTTTTAGAATTGGGTACCAAGCGGTATAGGCGGCAATTATTCGGGTAGTCCATGAAGATAAGGTTCCCGTTCAAATCCTGGCCGAATGTTACGATCTGTTTCCCGGTTTCTGCGATCAGTTCATTTTTGACCACGCGTCGTCCGTCCCAATTCAGTGCCCAGACCTTGCCCGTCACCCAGTCGCCGTAGATATAAGCGCCTTTCAAGTCAGGGTACTGGGGGCTCGTCACGAAGAAACCTCCGGTAATAGATGCGCCTTCGGTATGTGGATAATACACCGCCGGTGGAGAAATCGGCGTCGGACCTCTGGGCTGGTTCATTTTTGTGGGTGAAGGACCTTCCATAATGGACCATCCGTAGTTTCCGCCTTTTTCTACCCGGTAAACCATTTCCCACATCTCCCAGCCCACATCTCCCGTCCAGATGTCACCGTATTCCGGGTCAAAGCACATTTTCCAGGGATTGCGAAATCCGAAAGCCCAGATTTCCGGCCGAATCCCCTCGATGCCCACAAACGGGTTATCCTCCGGTATGTGGTAGGCCAGCCCGGAATCCTGATGGTCGATGTCAATGCGCACAATAGTGGAAGCAAGTGTACTCATTTTCTGTCCCTCGTTATACGGATCGGGAGGGGAGGGAGAAGCCAGATCACCTATCGGGAAATATAGCAAACCGTCCGGACCAAATTGGACATCTCCGCCATTATGGCCACCTCCGTCGAAGCTAATGATGATTTCCTCACTGGCCGGAATGATCTTCAGATGGTCATCCATCCGAAATCTGCTAACCCGGGTTATCATTTCCTCATCTGTGATACCGACGATGTAGAAAACAAACAATTGCCGGTTGTCTGGGAAATTCGGATGAAAGGTCAGTCCGTAGGCGTTATCAAATTCAGGTACGAATTGTTTTAAGTCACATACCAGTTCAGCCTTTTCCGGATTGGCACTTAGATCCGCTGGAAGCATCCAAATCTTGCCATATCTTTCGGTAATAAACATACGTTCTTCCGATTCCAACAGGGTGATGTCCAGTCCTTCATCAAACGAAATATGCGGCCAAATAACCTCTGCGGTATAGGGTGCCGGTGGTTCCGGAGAACCCTGCACCTTTGATGCGGTCCAGGCTACGCGTTCTTCCGCCCATCCTGGAAGAGGTAGAAGGATCGCCATTATTATTATGAAACGTTTGGACTGCATAGCGAATGGTATACAACCTTTCTTACAGGCGCTGCATTTGGATTGTCGAGCTGGAATCCATCGTTACCGATTTTCGGAACCCGGGACAATGTCTAGTTCCTTCCATCGATCCTTAGCGATTGAAGGAAACTTTCACTTTTCGGTGAATGGGTGAGGGTGCAACGTGTCGTCATGTCCCGTCACGATACAATGAAAAATCCGCGGATCGAGATCGAATTCCGGACGATGGAAGAGGTGTATGGCAAACACTTCGAAGGGGCGGCGATAAACTACGAATGAAATACCTCGCTGTCCTGGCAGACGCTGTGGGCGGGACCGTTTCTGGCGGCAGGCGAACTGGGGCCGGGCAGCCGCGATTGCACTGAGTTGCTGCCGGGGCAGTTAAAGGCGTGCTCGTGGCTTTTGAAAGGTTACAAAAGCTACCTGTATGCCGGCAGCGGTTCGAGCCTGGGCAACTTTCTCCAATCGATGGCCGGGGCGGTCGATCAGTTCACTGTCAGTTACAACAAGTGGTCCATTGGAGACCGCATCGCGATCCACACGATTTGAAACCGGTCAAGAACGAATGGCACTCACTTAAGCGGTTTTTTGTCAAATATCGAAGCAAGACCGGCTTCGGGGTCATTCCTTGAAATCGTGCATGCCATGCGGGATTTAAGGTTTGACCCCCTCGAAAGGA
>JAPUIL010000284.1 GCA_027297085.1 Verrucomicrobiota bacterium
GGCACACCGGCTTCGGTAAATGCCGCAGCCATTCGATAGGGCGTCCACGGTTCCTGAGGACCGGGCTTAAGCAGCAACCCGAGTTGCATGGGTATCACCGGCAGCCACAGCGTATGCACGCCCGGCGAATTCGATGGGAGAACCAGTGACAGAATGGGTGACTGCGCCTGATAGCTGACGGTCACGCCGCGAGATTCGACTCCATAGCCACGTGTCAGGATGTTCAGATCCAATCCCCGAGTCAGCGCATCCAGAATTTTTTCCATATTCGACAATACAAAGTGGTTCTTGCTCATGTTGGCCTTGCACATGTGCTCGGGCAGACCCGTACTGGCTGATTGCTGGCGGGCGAAATCATCCGGCGATTGCTCGCCATCGCCTATCGAAAGCGTCTCATTGAGATAAAGGTCTGCGGCCTTTTTCATCATCGAAATCAAATCCGAGATCGGAATCTCAGTGAGCACCTGCCGCGCGCGCGATGCCAGCAGTCTGTCGCGGACTAACAGACCCGTGTTGGCTTGGCTGACACAGGCCAGTTTTTCGCCCGTGACGAAATGGATCACGTCCTCAGTCTCGAGACTTGTATAGGGTTGGCCCCATCGAAGAATTGGAATGTTTAGTACTGCCATTGGTTTTTTTCAGTTTGATCAATAGACTCCCACCGTGGTTTGAGAGGCAAGCTTGCCGAAAGGACGAACGCCACTCACGCCGCCCCAGGGATACTGGTCGCAAGGCTCTTCGCTCTCGCCTTCGTCTCTTTCTAAGAACCCGGGAATAAAAGTATCGCGGGTGAGTGTGGTCAAACGCACGCGACCGGTCTCGCCGTAGCCTACGACTTGTTCAGGATCATCGGGAGACACCACTTCGATAACAGCGCGAGGCTGTGGGGCGTAATAGGCGATTTTGTAATCGTCCTCTGGTGTAACCGGCTTTGAGCAGGCCAGCCCCATCAGCGTATTGCCGTAGGTCGGCGTTAAATACACGCCGTCGCCAAGCAACTCTTCTATCGCGAAGCGCGTGAACTGAGGGGTAAATTCTGTTCCGCCGGCGAATATGCCGGTGATGCCGGCATCCTTGATGCTGGAGTCGCTGTTGTCGAGTCCCTCGGCGAGCGATTGAAGCAGCTTTGGCGTCGTAAACAAGCAACGGATCTCGTGGCCAGCCCCAAGGATTGTCATCGCCTGATCAATCACGTGTTCTTTGTAAAGATCCAGCTCGGCAGACTTGCCCTTCTTGATCAGCTTGATCACCCAACGCGGGTCAAGATCGACAAAAAAGCAAATTCCTCCGCGGTGCTGACAAAGATGCTCGACTGCCAACCGCAGTCTGCGCGGCCCCGACGGCCCGAGCATCAACCAGTTTGCGCCCGGCGGAAAAAATTCATCCGGCAGCGTCTCGCTGAACATTTCATAATCGATGCGAAAGTCTTCGATCTGGAGACGGCTCTTCGGCACTCCGGTCGTGCCACCTGTTTCAAAGGCAAAAAGCGGCTTGCCTGCCTGACCCTTCGGCAGCCAGCGTTCCATCGGCCCACCGCGCAACCAATCGTCCTCAAAGAGCGGAAACATCCTAAGATCCTCGAAGCAGCTGATCTCTTTTCTGGGGTCCCAATCAAGTTTGGCCGCATAATCCAGCCAGAAGGGGCAGCCCGTCTCCGGATTGAAATGCCACTCCACGGTCTCCCGCACATGGGCATCAAGTTGTGCCTTCGCTTCTTCTATTCTGGGAGACAAGTCTGTTGCTGTAGAACTCATTCGGTTACCTCATTGTTTCGTTTTTAATCCTCGAGCCGTTTTCAAGCGGATAACCTGAATTTTTCGGGAGCAAACTCGCGGAGTCAAGGGATCATGGGGCAATAAATTTAAAAGTCAGAAGGCAGAAGCTAGTGCCCGGTTCTCTTCGAGCCCGGCCGTATCTCGCCATAGCCTTCCCAGGTGACGGCGGATAATGTCGGCCATTGACCTCGAAACAGTCGTCAACGTCAACATCTCAACTCCGGGAGACATCCCGGTAGGAGCCAAAAACATAGAAGGTTAGGAAATCGGATGAAAGAATGATCCTTGAAATATATTGGCTCTAACTTATCAATTAAGTCCGATATGAAACCTATAATTTCCAGACTGAAAAAGCAGGAGGCCGTAGAAGCTGCTTGCAGGCGGTTCCATGTAGATCGCCTTGAATTGTTTGGGTCGGCCCTTGTGGATGAAGAAAATGCTAAGGATTATGATTTCATTGTACAGCTTGGACAAGAAAGCCGTGGTCAATTACTACGGGACTACCTCGGACTCGCAGAGTCGTTGGAATCTATTCTAGGGAAGCCAGTAGAATTGCTAACGGAGCGTTCCTTAAAGAACCCCTATTTCCGCCGAAACGTTATGGAGCAGAAGGAGATCGTATATGAAAGATCTCACGACTAAGTGCCTATTCGACGTTCAGGATGCATGCCGTGCGATTCTATCATTTACAGAGGGAAAGCGGTTCGAAGAATTTTCAAGAGACGATCTGATTCGATCGGCGGTCGAAAGAAAGTTTGAGGTCATTGGCGAAGCCCTTCGTCGGATTCGTGATGAGGATCCTGATATTTTTAAGCAAATCGAAATGGGTAATGAAATTGTCGGAATGCGCAACCGGCTCATCCATGGTTACGACGCAGTAGACGAGGAAATTGTCTGGGAAACCATCGATATGCATTTGCCACAACTACTCCAAACAGTGGAGGCATTACTTCGCTAACGTACATGCATGGCCAAACTTAGCGGAGAAGAAATGTGGGAATTCCTCGAGGATGCGAAATCCGAAACTCGAAGAAAAAAGTTTGCGACATTACGTAACTTCGCGAATGACCGCGTAATAAGCCTACAGGAGTTCGTTGAATTCTTGGACTGGTCAAAGCATTTCATGACTGAGGATCCAAAAGATCGATCAGCGATAAAATGTGATACCATTCTCTTGTAGAAGTTTCCTTCAGTAATCGCGATCCTCATCGCTATCTCATGCATATTTTCGATTTCGACAGCGGGAACCGCTTCCCACGTCGCTCATAGAGCTATGCAGGACAAGTCGCTGACAACGATTGCGATTTTGAATTTCATTCTAACTCCTATCTCCAAACTTCTACCTCCTGGTCAAAAAACAATCCTGCTATCTTTCCGGGAACATCATCAAACGGTTCTCCAGACCGGTTCGATATTAATGCGATTACAACACCTTCCTCAGGATAAACTCTAAAAACTGTTGTGCCACCGACAGATCCTCCACCGTGTCCGATCCAGCTTCGGCCTGACTCGTCTGTTCCTTGCTTCCAACCGATGCCATATCCCGTTTCTTCGCCCGAGGTGGTTTTCTGGGAGGTCCATAGAAGCTCGATCGTTTCTTTCTTCAGCAAATAAGAATCTAAATGAGCAAACCCAAAACGAACCAAACCAAACCTTCTGATGTCGAAAGAAGTCCTCCCCCAGCCCACTTGTAACTGTTATCAACCGCTGGCGCATTGAAAACGCCCTCACGAATAAAATAATAGCGACCTCAATCGGGAATTATGGAATAGATATTATCAGCCTCGGTATGATTCATTCCGAGAGCTGTGAACACATGCTCGTCCATGTATTCCAGATAGCTCTTACCCGACGCATTTTCAATCATTCCGCTAATGAGATTATAACCATAGCTGGAGTAGGAATACTTCGATCCCGGTGGATGCAAAAGCTCATCGTCCTTGAAAATGGCCAAACCATCCAGAACCGTCTCATATCTTTTGTAGCTCAGGTTTTCATTACCCTGGTAATGACGAATACCACCCAGGTGCCCAGCCAGCAATCTTGTGGTAATTGTACCTTCTTTCTTGGGAAAGCTCTGAACGTAACGTTGAATGGGAACATCCAAATCTAAAAGTCCTTGTTCATAAAGTTGAGCGACCGCCAACGCTGTCATAGGCTTGGCTACGTTGCCCACTCTGAATCGTGTTCTGTCTGGATAAACAGGGACCTGTTGTTCCAGATCGGCGTATCCAAATCCTTGTGACCAAACTATTTCTCCTTTTACTCCCACGGTTACCGTAATCCCAACCGCTTGGGATTCGCTCATCAATTCTCTGATGAGCGCTGAAGCTTGATCACCCGGATCAACTTTTCGACTGCATGAAACGTTGAGTGAACAAAGCGTTACAAAAACTAAAAATAATCTGACTGTATTTTTTGTTAACATGATTTTGCTTTGTTTTCTTCGCGGTTCAAATTCATATTCTTCGACTTCGATACCGATAGCGACTCCGATTCCAATTCAATTCTAACTCCTAGTTCATTGCGGTCTCGTTCTGTAATAGAGCCACACTTGTTCCTTAATCCACTCGGCATCTTCTTCGCTCGCGTACTCAGGGGAATCACCAGGAGACGTGTTCCAGTCTCGAGAAAGTTCGCGGAAGTCATTTTCACGAGGATC